>DATEDP010000055.1 GCA_035281585.1 bacterium | reverse complement strand
GGGCGCCGACGGGCGGACCGAAATTCTCTGGGACGAGGGCCGGGTGGTTCGAATGTCCGAAGGACTCCAAGACGGCGGAGCGCTCAAGCCCGAGGCCAAAATGCGGGTCCTGGCGGCACTGGAGGATTTCCAGCGCGAGGCCCGGCGCCACGGCGCCACCGAAGTCACGGCCGCCGGAACCGCCGCCTTTCGCCGAGCCCGCGACGGCGCGGATTTCGCCCGCGAGATCTTCGACCGCCTCGGCATCCCGGTCCGGATCCTGAGCGGCGACGAGGAAGCCCGTTACTCCTTCGCCAGCGCCCAGCTCGACTTCGGTCAGGGCCTCGAGGCCCTCGGCATGATCGACATCGGCGGCGGCTCGACCGAGCTCGTCTACGGCCAGAGCGGTCCCCGATTCAGCCTGCCCATCGGGACGGTGCGGCTGACCGAGACCCTCATCACTTCTCACCCGATTTCCGATGAGGAATGGGAGCGGCTGTTGGCGGAGATCGACGGTTGCCTGGCGGGGAGCATGAAAAAGGATTCGGCGGTGCCGGCGACCTGGGCCGCGGTGGCGGCAACTCCGGCCAGCTTGGCGGCGGTGCTCTTGGGGCTGCCGGTCTACCAGCCGGAAAAAATCCACGGCTTCCGCCTGAAAAAATCGGAATTGGCGAATTTGCTGAAAAAATTGCGCGGCCTCAGCCTGGCCGGTCGGAAGAAATTGCCGGGCATGCATCCCGACCGGGCCGAGCTGCTGCCGGTCGGCGGCGCCATCCTGTGGCGGGCGATGGAATTCCTCGGCCTGGAGGAGATCCTGGTCAGCGACCACGGCCTGCGCTACGGCATCCTTCACGAAGAGCTTATTGGACGACGAACTTGATCGGAACCTTGATGAAATTCAGGCCCGCGTTGTCCAGCGCACTCTCCTTGAAGCGGAAGCTCCGCCGCAGGGCATTGGCCACTTCGCCGAAGAAGGACTGCAAATTGCCTTCGCCGGCCGAGGTCTTGACGTTGCTGAAGTCGATGGCGCTGATCTCGCCGGTGGCCTGATTCACGGTCACCATCATCTCGGTGGTGAGCGCGCCGCCGTCATTCTTGAGATAGCGCTCGAAAACCCGCCGAATCACCGGATTCATGTTGTTCTGAAAAGTCTGGATCGTGTCCTCGCGCTTGTCCTTCAGCTTGGCCTTGGGCCTGGTGCGGTAGGTCGAGCCGCTTTTCTCGACCTTGGGCTTGTCTTCGGCCGGCGGCGGAGCGGCTTCGGCCTTTGAGCCCGATTTGCTGTAATCGGCCTTGAGCGCCGCGAGGACGGCCGCGATCCCGGGCGTCGAGGTCGCCGCGCCGAGCGCTTTGATGAGATTGATTCGCGCCTGGGTGGGCACCTTATCGACCAAGAGCGTCGAATCGCCGAGCCATTTCTCGATGCGGAGCTTGGCGATGTCGGTGTCCTTGGTTTTGCCGGTGGCGATGCCGCGAATTTCATTGAGGGCCAAAGTGACCGCGGCGTATTCCTTGCTGCGCTTCTCGTTGTAAGCCTTGAAGTGCTCGCCGAAGAGGTTGGCGTCTTCGAGCTGGGCGCTCAGGCTTTTCGGAGCTTCGGCCGGAGCGGCCTCTTTCGGAGCGCTCGCACTGCTGTAATTCTTCTGGAGGGCCTCGAGAATGGCTTTCACGCTTTCGTCAATGGCCGGATCCTTGGGCGCCTGCTTGAGCGCCTTGACCAAATTCACTCGGGCGACGTGGGCGACCGCCGTATCCTGGAGCAGAGTCGAGTCGCTGAGCCACATCGAGATCCGCTGGACCGCGGCCGCGCTCTTTCCATCGCCGGAGATCGCCGAACGAATGGCATCCAAGGCGAGATTGACCCGGAGGTACTTGCCGTCTTTTGCAGCCTCGTAATCCTTCAGCGCCGAGCCGAAGAGCCGGGCGTCGCTGAGCGCGGCCAGGAGATCGGCCTTGGTCTTGAAAGCCGAGCCGTTCCCGCCGTTCAAGGCGACGTAACTCGATGAACCCACGCTGGGCGCGGCTGGATCGGATGGCTTGCTCGGCGAGGCCGGCGGCAAGGAAGGAAGCGGCGCAGGAGCGCCTTTCGCGGGAATCACTGGCGTCATAGGACCCTCAAGTCTTCGGAATCTTTAAATTTTTAGGAGGTGGGAAAAGGGGTGACCCGATTGTGCCCCCACCGGTCCTGCTTGGGAATTCAAGGCCTGTTCGGCTGGAAAGCTCAAAGGTTGCGCGGGATTGTCGTCCTGCGTCGTCATCCTGAGCGAAGGATCTGCGACTGACCAAGGAACTGTCTAAAGCCAAAGTCCCTTCGTTTCCACGGAATCCCTCTGAAGACACGAAGGGACTTAGAACTTTCAAAGAGTCTTGGTAGGTCGCAGATCCTTCGCTCAGGATGACGCGCACTTCGCGCGCGTCACTTGAAGCGCAGATTATTGGCGTCGCCGACGACCCGGTTGTACTCGTCGATGAGCTCGTTCAAGGCCCGGGCGTCGGGCTTCTTGCCTTCGGCGACGTCGCGCTTGAGGAACTTGGCCTTGGTGTAGAAGTTTTTGGCCGAGCTCTCGAAGGCGCTGTACCAAAAAGCTCCGCTGGCCTCGTCGGGATGGGCCGCCGAGTACTCGATCAATTGGTCATAGGCCGGCTGGAGCGAGTTGAAAGCCGCGAGATAGGCCGCCGAGTCGAAGCTGACGGCGTTCTCCTTGGGCACCGAGCGCACCAGGTTCCGGGTGTTCATCATGAAGTTCTGGGTGTACCACTGCAGCTTCTTGCCCTGCTCGGCCTCGATCCGGGCCAGCTGCTTGACGTCGAGCTCGGCCTTGAGACCGTCGAGCTCGCCGGCCACGATCTTCTCGGCCGCCATGAACTTGTTGAAAGCCGCCATCAGCTGGGGATGCATGGCCTTGGCCTTGGCGCAGTTATCGTCCTTGTAATCCTGCTGCTGGTAATAGTCCTCGGCCTTCTGGGTGAGCGGAACCAGCTCGGCGTAAGCCGCGGCCATGTCGGCGGCGGCCTGCTCGAGCTTGGGCATCGAAGGCGGCGTAGCCTTGCCCCGAGTCACCGCTTCGTTGCACTTCGGCACTCCGTCTTCATACAAAGTATAGAGGCCGTAAGAAATATAGCGCTCGGTGCAGGTCGGGCCGGCCTGCTCGCTGACCCAAGAGAGATAACGGGACCGGCTGTCGAGGGTCCGCGAAACCGTGCGGTTGGAGCAGGCGATGTAGCCGTTGATCTTTTCGATCAGGCTGGCGTCGTCGCCAGGGCCGGTGGGCGTCGAGGGCGCGGTTTCGGGCGCGGTCGGCTGGGTCTCGGCCGGAGTGGCCGGAGGCGCGACCGGCGGGGCCGGCGGCGTGGGTGGAGTCGGGGGCACCGGAGGAGTCGGCGCGACGACCGGCGCCGGCTTCTTGCCACGATTCTTGAAAGCTTCGATCTTTTGCTTGATCGCCCCGACATCGCAGCCGACGGTCGTCAGGACCAAAGCCAAAAAAGAGACCTTGAGCAAAGTATGAGCAGGGTGCCGCATGAATGGACCTCCGGATTTCGAGCCGCAGCTTTTTTAGCCGAAAAGGCTAAGGCTGCACACTAAATTTTAGTCGGAGGCTCATCGGAGGAATCTTTGCTCGAAACATTGCTTTCCTCCACCTCCTGACCCTTGCCGGAGATGACATAACCCTCGGAGGCCCAAACGCCGAGGTCGATCCTGCGGCAACGCTCGCTGCAAAAGGGGCGAAAGGGGTTGCCCTCGTAGTTCGCCAGCTGATGGCATTGGGGACATTTGACTTGGAAGGGAAGGCTCATGAGGACAGGCAGGAGCTTGACGGCGCCGAGCCGTTGCTAGCGTCGCAGGCGCTACAAACGCCGTGGAAGATCACTTCGCTGCGCAGGACCCGGCCCTTGCCCTCCATCGCGTCGGGCATGCAGCTATTGAGGCAATCGAGCTTCATCTCGATATCCTGCACGTGGCCGCAGACCGAGCAGAGAAAATGATGGTGGCGGTCCATCCGGGTGTCGTAGCGGGTTCGGCCTTGGATGACGATGGCCACCCGGATCTCGCCGGTTTCGACCAAGGTTTCGAGGGTCTTATAGACCGTGGCCAAGGAAACGGCCGGATAACGCTTTTTAACGGTTTGATAGATGAGCTCGGCGGAGGGGTGATCGCATTGGTGCTGCTGGATGGCGCGAAGGATTTCAAGGCGTTGGGGGGTGATTTTGAGGCACTTTTGCCTCAATTTCTCTTCGAGAAGGGACATTTTCATAGGATAAACGCCTTAATATGCGCGCTTCTTTATGATTTCATCATAGAGAATTCAAGAGTTTATCGTCAATCAGCTGCAAAAATTTCTCGATAATTCAGGCCCCTACCTTGACACACCTCGTTGAACTTTGTTACTAGATAAGAATTATTATTACTTAGCAATATGTATTATTTGAGAGGGTGTTATGGAAAATCGCGAAAAGGTTTACGGACGGCCCCTCCAGGATCTGTACAAGGGCTTACTCAAGCTACCGGCGGCTCCGCGGCAACCGGAGTGGATTCGGGAGCTTGGCCAGGCGCTGCAAAAAGAAGGCTTCCACTATCATCCCCGGACCTTGAAAAGGCAGCTGCTCGGCAGCATCGAATACATTCCCGGCAAGCTGGAAGAGGCCTTCCTCGAACACCTCAAGGCCAAGCCGATCGCGGGCCAGAAAAAATTGCTCGATAGCTTCGCTCAAACCAAGACGGCGCTGGAAAACTCCCCGGACGATTCGCTCTACGTCTCGCCCAAGTTCTTGACCCAGATGGCCGACGCTTATCTCTATCGCCATAAGGGACTGAGCCGGCGCAAGCTGGCGCTGAGCTTGAGCCGGAGCCTTGAAAAGCGAGGGATCTCGATCGGTTTGGAAACGCTCCAAGCCGCTCTCTCGAACAAGACTCAGAAAGTGCGAAAGGTCCTCGAGGAAGAGCTGCTCGATTACTTCCGGACCGAGGGCTTTGCCGGCCGGGCCGAAGTCGAAGCCTATTTGAACGAAACCGAGGCCGCGGGCCGCGGCGAAGTTCGCAAGGTGGAAGTCGGCGATCTCTCCCAATGGGCCGACGCCTATCTCCTGAAGCATCCCGGACTCTCGCGACGCCAGTTGGCGCTCCAAGTCCGCGACCGACTGGAGAAGAAGGGCTATGTCTACCACCTGAGCTCGATCCAATCGGTCTTGGAAGGCAAGACCCGCAAGACCCGCCAGGTCATCGTCGAAACATTAAAGGAGCTACTCGAGTCCGAAGGCCTCGACACCGGCGCCGCGGTCGAGCCGTCCGATGCCTCGCGCCTCGACTGGAGCCACTATGTCTCGGCCGAAGGCGTGCCGGCTCAAGTCCAAGCGCTGCTCGACGTTCATGCCGGCCTGACTCGACGCCAAGTCGCGCTCAAGCTGCAGGAGGATCTGCGGGCCAAGGGCTTCCATTTCAGCCTCAGCACCTTGCAATATTTGCTGGCCGGAAAAACCCAAAGGGTGAAGAAGGTCGTGATCGACTTGCTGGAAACCTATGCTCAGCCCGGCGGCTTTCCCGAGCCGGTCAAGAGCAGCCGCGGCCACGGCGTCAACGGCAGCCGCCAGGCCCTGCAGAAACGGGTCGAGGAAAGCCTCGAGCGTTATCGGATGGCCGAGGGCGCCGAGCGGGAAGCTCGCCATGAGCTGTTCCAAGAGGCCCGTTGGGAGCTGATCCGCCGAGTCGCGCTCAAGCGCCAGGCGCCGGTCTTGACCAATGGGCGGCGCCGGAAAGACCTCCTGGGCGAGGGCGAAAACGCCGAGGGCTTCTATGAAGGCAACGCCGACAGCGGCGAGATCGCGGTGGCCTACGACGTGCGGGAGAGCTTGGATCGGCTGGTGTCCTAATAGTCGATCGTCTCAAGGGACGAATATTTGGAAAGCTCGTTGAAGTCGCTATCTGCGGTCAACAGCCGGCAACGGTGATGGATCGCGACGGCAGCGATCAAGCAATCCAGAGTGGAGGCATTGAAGCCCGATTTTTTAGATTGGTTGAAAATTTCGGCGGCTTTTTCATGCACCGTGGGAGTGGCTTCGAGGAAGGGGAAATCGAGCAAGTAGCCTCGTATTTTTTTAAACTGGCTCCGAGAGCGAATTCCTTGAAGGATCTCTTGAAAGACAAGGCCCGTCAAAAAAAGGGAAGCTTGATCGCGAATGCAAGCCTGAAGAAAAAGGGAAGCCGGATGATCGCCGGCGCTCTTTCGGCGCAGCATCAAAGACCAGACCGAGGTGTCGACCAAGATGCTCAACGCCGCAGTCTTTCCTTTTTATGGTCGTATTGAGGCTCGAAGTCGATTTTCCCGACATAATCGAGGATTTTCTTCCGCCGTCGGCTCTGAATAAAAAATTCCAAGGCCTTGTTGACGGTCTCGCGCTTGGATTTGAAATTCCCCAGCTTCAGGGCCTTGTCGAGTAGTTTGTCGTCAATGGCGAGATTGCTCGGCATGTGTAAAGCTTTACACAAAAGGCAAAGATTTTCAAGGAGGAACGAAGCGATCACCGCATTTTCATCAAAACGGGAAGAAGACGTTCCATGAAGCCTTTAGCCTGTTGGAAATTGGGTGCGGCCTCGGCACGATAGGCTTTCACCCAGCCCTTCCATCTGTCGTCGCCCTTGTAATCGAATCCGCGACTATACTCTATCAATTGGTCCTTTTTCGAACGGCCGAACACAAAGCGGTCTCTTAGATAGAGACGGCCGTTGTCGGGATCATGATCATTGTCGATTGGATAAACAAAGGTAATTGCTATATCTCCATCTACACAGCCATCGCTACCTTCAACCTCCTGAATCGCAATCTCTACATGGGCTTCGGCATCCTTGGCTTTTAGCTGCAGCCCCAGCTGCTCACATAGCTTTATAACCGGCTTGAAAAAGTCTGTCTGTTCGCGCAAGTGAGAATGTATCTCTCTGTTCAGCGGCCGAGTCGTGCGTCGCCACCCTTTGCAACCTCCCTCTTCATCATCGACTACTGAGGATTGGTCGTTAATCGCGGCTTTTCCTTCAGCTAAGAAATCCACAGCCCGACCCCAAGAGTTTTGAGTCGAGCTGATCTCCCATTCCCGTTGAAGTTTCTTCAGCCGGGCGTCTTTGAAAGTGAGAGCTTGCCCCTGCGGATCGAGGATTGCATCTTGTTTCGCTTGAAAGCGGTCGTCCTCATTGCGATCCCAGACATGGACGGTGTCGTTAGCAGTGATGGAAAACCGGATGGGTTTGCTCATGGCAGATCCTTAAGCAAAACCAAGGCCATCAATTAATCTAATATTAACAGTAAATTAGAAAAGTTGGCGGTACCCGGAAAAACTCAATCTGTGAACAATTTGTTCGCCTTAGGGCGTGGAGGAAATCCGAAAATCGGCATAGTCGCAAGCCGCCGGCTGGTGAACCGCATTGCCGTCGGTCATGACGCCGGCGCCCGAAGGCTTCTTGTCGCCCATCGGCTTACCGAAGTAGCGCTCGAAATCTTCCTTCACCGCGACGGTCTCTTCCTTCCATTGGCCGACCGAGCCGCCGCCGCTCTCCTTGGAAATGATGACGAACTTGCCGGGGTTCTTCGCCCAGTAGGAGCCGGGTGGCAGCGAGGTGCTCCAAACGTACTTCAAGGCCGAAGTCCGGCCGAAGCCGACGTAGACCGCGCAGGCGCTGTCATTGGTCGCCGGCGAATCCTCGCGGGCGCCGGCCGGCAACTTCTGCGCCCGCCAGCGGAACTTGAAGTAAGGATATTTGGCGATGTCCCATTTGAAGTCCTTGGCGATCGGCACCGAGATATCCTCGCTGTCCGAGGCCCGGATGAAGCGGCGCCCGCCCTCTTCCGCGACTTTGTAGACTCGCTCGGCCTTGCCGTAGTGGAAAGGATAAGTCTTCCAATTCTTCGGAAATTCGCCGGGGGTCGAAGCCGCCAAGCCGTCGACGACGAGCTGCTCGGCTTGGACAGTTCCGCCGCAGATCCCTAAAATGCCGAGCACCAAACCGAATTTGGCCCAATGACTCCTCATCCCAACTCCTTAAATCTTATCTCGCCCCATCCGAACCCAGGATCACCGGCAAGCCGCTGGAACCGGCTCCGATGATGACGACCTTGCTGTTGCCGCTTTCCGAAAGCTTCTGCGTCGCCTCGATGCCCTTCCACTTCAGATAGGAATCGGTCAGGCCCTCGGCGACTTTTTTCTGGAAGTCGGCGACGCCCTCGGCCTCGACCCGCTTGCGGTCGGCTTCCTGGCGCTCGCGCTCGAGGACGAACTTCATCTGCTCGGCCTGCTGCTCGGCCTCCAGCTTGCGCTCGATCGCTTCCGAAAGAATTTGCGGCAGGGTCATGGCCCGAAGCAGGACCTTCTCGACCTTGATGCCGCGGACCGCCAGCAAGGGCTCGAGGTGCTTCATCATCTCCTCGGAGATCAGCTCGCGCTCCGAGGTGTAGAGGGCTTTGGCGTCGTAGCTGGCGGTGGTCCCGCGGATCACCGAGCGGAACTGGGGCTCGAGGACGACCGCGACGTAGCCCGGCCCGATGGTCCGGTAAACCTCGGCCGCCCGGTCCGGAATCAGCGAATAGAGCAGGCTGACGTCGAGGTTGACCGAAAGGCCTTCCCGGCTCGGCACCACCGCCTGCTCGGTCAGCTCCTGGGTCCGGACGCTCATCTTCTCGATGTTGAGCAGCGGATTCACGACATGGAAGCCGGCGGCCAGCGGAATCGGATCGACTTTTCCGAAAAATATTTTAACCCCGACGTTACCCGCCGGAATCACGACGAAAGACTTGAGCAGGACGAAGGCGATGATCAGCCCGAGGATGATATACTTGAGAATTCCCGCGCCCCGCTTGAGTTGAATGACTTCGGCCATCGCTTTTCTCCTTACGTCCCGGCCCACGGTATGGGTTGAAAAGAATAGCAAATGACTCTAGGGTCAAAGTGTTCAAGAATCAAACCATTTTGGAGACGCCATGAGCGAGAGCCGAAACATCCCGATTTACCGTCCGGCCAACTACTATTCGGAGGATGCTTTCTTTCAGAAGGTGCTGCGGCGGCACCTGGCCCCGGCCGAGCTGGCCTGGAGCGAGCGGTATTGCCAAGAAATGGGCCGGCTGGCCGCCGCCGAGCTCACGCCGCTGGTGCCGATCACCGATCTCCGCCGGCCCGAGCACGTGCCTTACGACGCCGCCGGCCAGCGCGTCGACCGGATCGATTATGACCGGAGCTATCTGGAGATCGCCCGCAAGGCTTATAGCTTCGGCATCATCGGCCTCGGCCATTCGCCGGATTTCGTCCGCGAGAATCGGTCCTACACGCCGCTGCTCAAGTTCGGCTTGGGCTACCTCTTCTCCCAGGCCGGCTCGGTCCTCTACTGCCCGATTTGCATGACCGACGGGACTTTGCAGCTCCTCAAGAAGCACGCCTCGCCCGAGATGAAGGCGAAATGGATCCCGCGCTTGACCGAGCTCGATTGGGAAAAGTTTTACGACGGCGCGATGTACTTGACCGAGGTCCAGGGCGGCTCCGACGTCGGCGCCAACACCTGCATCGCCAAGCAGGAAAAGGGCGAATGGCGGCTCTACGGCGAGAAGTGGTTCTGCTCCAACATCGGATCCAAGACCGCGATGGTCCTGGCCCGGCCCGAGGGCGCGCCCGAAGGCACCAAGGGGCTGGGGCTTTTCCTCCTGCCGCGCGATCTCGAAAGCGGCGAGCGCAACAAGATCCTGGTCAACCGGGTCAAGAACAAGCTCGGCACCTGCGAGATGGCCACCGCCGAAATCGAGCTCCAAGGCGCCCTGGCTTATCCGGTCGGCGAGCTCAGCCGGGGGTTCGCCTACATGACCGGCATGCTCAATCTCTCGCGGATCTACAACGCGATCTGGTCGGTCGGACTGATGCGGCGGGCCTTCCTCGAGGCCAAGCATTATGCCGCCGGCCGCCGGGCCTTCGGCAAGCCGATCGTCCAATATCCGCTGGTGGCGGCCACCCTGGAGGCGATGGAGCGGGACACCGAAAAAGCGGTGGCGCTCACCTTCGACGTGCTCCAGCACTTCGACAAAGTCGAGCGCGGTCAAGGCGGGGCCGAGGATGAAGCCATGCTCCGCTTGATGACCCCGGTGATCAAGTTCTTCACCGCCGAGAAAGCCATCGAAGCGGCTCATCGCGGCATCGAGATCCTGGGCGGCAACGGCTGCGTCGAGGATTTCCCGCTGGCCAAGATCCTGCGTGATAGTCAAATCCTCGCGATCTGGGAAGGTACCGCCAACATCCTCTCGCTCGATCTGCTGCGAGTGTTGCGCAAGGGTGGCACCGGCGAAATTTTCCTCAAGCGCTCGGCGGCCCGCTTGGAGAAGCTTCCAGCCGGAGCGCTGCGGGAAGACCTCGGTCATCGGCTCGCCGCTTTGGAGACCGATTTCCAAGCCCTACTCCGGGGACAAGACGGGCACGGCGGCGAACTAGCCTGCCGCGAGGTGGCCTGGCGAGTGGCCCTGTTGGCTCAAGACTTGGCCCATCAAGAAATAACTTCTCTTTCAAAATGAGAATACCTTCACCCCTTCTCATTTTGATAATTTTCCAGGTCGCCTAAGGTTTCGGCCGAGCTTTGGAGTTGCCACCGCTTACTCCATACAAAACAAAGACTTACCTTTCATCCCCTTGCCAAGTTCCTCGGGACGTGGTTTGGCTCGGCTGGCACAACGCTTGCTCAAAACTCAAGCGGGCTCATCGACGACCAAACGGGGCAGTCGGCGTGAGCAATCCGGGGAACACGCGTTTCAACGTTTTTTCAGAGGAGCCCATCCATGAAAATCTTTTCCCTTTTCGCCGCGGCCTTGGCCTTGGCCGCGAGTAGCCTCGCCTCGACGGCGGAGGCCCAGAACCTATCGGTCAACTACACCGCCACCGCCAACCTCGACGTCAACAGCGTCCAACCCAGCGGCGACCGGCCCGAGTCCACCGCGATCCTGACCTATCTCGGCAGCTTCAAGGATTTTTCGGACTCCAACGTGAGCTCAAGCTTTTTCTTCGACGCGCTGGGCTTCATCGGCTCCGACGGCGACACCAGCTCACTCAGCAGCGAAAGCAGCCGGATTTTGACCTCCAACTCGGTCCCGCTGGAAAGCCTCGACTCCACCGACATCTTCCCCTTGCTGTTCCGGGCCATCGGCGCCGGCCGTGTGCATAGCACCTCGATCAGCGTGCTTTCGCACGACAACGTGACTTTTGTCCGCGGCACCGAAGGCTTGAGCCGGGACGAGGATGCGAACCCCATCCTTAGCTACATTGGCGCCTCGCTCAAAGCCGACACCAGCTCGGAAGCCGGCGACATCAAGCTCAAAGACCCGCGCTACACCCTCGACTAATCGGACGGAGATCTGGCGATGAAAAACAATACCCAAAAAATTTCTTCCCTCTTGCTCAGCGCCGTCCTCGTTCTCGGATTGGGGCTCAGCGCCTGCAGCAAAAAAGAAGGTTCCACCACCGGCGACAGCGGACAGAGCGGCGAGAATACCCTGGCCGCCGGCTCCTTGAGCTGCGAGCCCGGCGAATTCCTCGACGCCTCGGGCAAGGCCAAGACCAAGTTGACCCTGCGACCAAGCCTCTACCCCGGCTTGGTCGCCTACAACACTTTCGCGACCATGGCTGCCAACCAAGACCTCCTGGTCAAGGATGGGACGACCTACTACGTCCGCTCGGAGCCGAAATTGTTCCGGCTCTCGGTCAACGGCAATCCAGCCGCCACGGTTCGAACCAAGGTCCCAACCACCGCGCTCGAGATTTACGAGAGCGACGGGAAGATCTACCTGGCGGTCGGCAGCTATAAGGGAATCGACTACTATGAAATCACCGCCAGCGCGGCCAACTTGCTAAAGTCCGACACCAGTCTCGGCTTGGTGACCGACATCTCGAGCCGCGGCAAGGACCTCTGCGTCGCCGCCGACGGAGGAAACGCGGTAGTCCGCACCAGCAGCGAGGCGACCGGCGGCGTTTGCGGCCAGTTGCTCTATAACGCCGCGCCGGTCAACGGCCGGCCCGAGCTGGCCCAGCACGTCGCCGCGGTGACCGACGGCTGCGCGGTCTCGACCCGCAACATGCCCCGCTTCGAATATAGCCTCGGCGGCCTCCTCGAATTCATCATGCCGCTGCTGACCGGCACTCCTCAGCTCATCAGCGTCAAGAGCATCGAGGACCGGCTGCTCTGGCTGAAGACCGACGGCTCGACCCAGGAGATCAAGCCGGTGATCGGCAACTACGACAAGGTCCTCTTCTCGGACCTCGACAGCTATGCCGATGGGGCGATCGCCAGCTTCACCGCCTTTCACAAGGCCAATTGGGACGGATTCTCCGACCAAAACTGGGGCGGGACCAAGGTTTGGCTCCTGCTGAAGACCTTCTGCGAGATCCGGGCCGGCGGCCTCTTCCTCAGCGACGGCGCCATCAAGAAGAGCGTCGAGCTCTCCGGCATGCAAGGGCCCTTCAATCTCTCGCCGAGCCATGTGCTGGCCGAGCTGCCCCATTTCTCCCTGCCCTATTTCCCGGAAGGCGCGGTCGACGCCAGCCGCTACGCCATCAAGGGCTACTGGGGTCTCTCGCTGGTGGATTTCTCCAATTATACCGATCCCAGTGTGACCAGCCTGCCGGTCCAAGAACGCTCCAAGAGCAGCGATCCCAACCTGCCGCGCGGCCTCTTCACCGACATGCAGCTACAGGGCGACAAGCTCTTCCTCAACGGCAGCAGCGCCGGCCGGCTTTTGGCCAATTACGACCTGGGCACGAAGCAAATTCTCGATTCGAGCAATGGCAACCAAGCCTATGAGCCGCTCGACTCGCGAATGAACATCGCCACCGGCCCGACCACCGTCTTGTTGCCTCTGGCCCCGACCCGCGAGGGCTATGTGGCCATGCAGATTCCGGCGGTCGGCGGCAAATACCTCTTTTACAAAAAGGCCGATTTCGACAGCGCCCGTGAATTCTTCAAGGTCATGGAGAATTTCGATCCGACCCTCATCCCCAACTTGAGCGACTTTACCATCGCCAATATGCCGGTGAGCTTCGACAGCCCGGCCGGCGCCGGCAACGACAAGCTGGGCTGGGCCTACGTCAATCCCACCGCGAAACAGATGATCTTCGAGGTGACCCGGCCCAACGGCGTCGCGGTGGCCTTCACCCCCAACGCCCTGGATTGGCCGAATATCCAAAGCCTGGCTCCCAAGGGCGGTCTCAGCCTCAACGACGATCTGCTGGTTTTCGGCACCAACGACTCGACCGGCAATTATTCGCTCTTCGCCTTCTCGATCGACCCTGACGGCAGCATCATTCACCTGCCGCTCCAGACCGGGATGACCTCGCCCTCTTTCCACTCGGTGCCCGGCAAAGTCGCGAAGGTTGCCGGATTGCAGAAGCTCGCGGAGAATAAGTACCAAGTCCTGGCGGTCATCAACGACGGCGGCCCTAAGGTCGCCCGGATCACCTTCGAGCGCAACGACACCCATATCATCGCCGTCGACCCTCAAACCGTCGCCGCGCCCGACATCCGCGACCTGGTCACCGACGGCGCCAGCGCCTACATCGTCAATAAGACCGGCGACATCGTCCCACTGAACGCCGCCGGCACGACCTTGACCGCCGAGGCCTCGCTGGGCTCGATCCTCGATGACCCGGCCCACAGCTTCTCGACCATGGCGAGCTGCGCCCTGGTGGGCAAGGAGGTCTTCTGCGGCGGGTTCTTCTCCAAGTCGCCGTTGCGGCTCTTCCGCTTCAACGTCGATTTGAAGCAGCAGACGACGCTGGCCCACCACCAGCCGCTATTCTTCACCAACGGCAGCTCCAAGCTCTTGATGACCTACCGCCTCGACGGCGGCGGCATCGAGGTCTTCGACCCGGCCCTGGCTAAATAAGGTTCGCCTTTTCAGCGAAGCGAAAAGCCCCTCCCTGTCTCGGACCAAGGAGGGGCTTTTTTCATTTTTTTGCTGCGTGCTTTCGGCTTCCTCCTTTATTCTGATTCCATGGTCCATTCCCAAAGGCGCCGGATGCCGGCCACGATGGCGACTCAGCATCCGGACAACGCCTTCAAGCCCTACTGGAACACCAAGCCCTTCATCTCGACTTCGCGCGAGGTCGAGGAGTGCTACCGCTCCTTTTCCGACATGGGCTGCCAGGAATACATGTGGGACTGGGAAGGAAAGTTCGTCGACGAGGCGGTGGTCGACCGGCTCTACCTGAAATATTTCGACTACTTCGCGAAGCATCCGCTAGGGAAGGAGAAGTTCCTCACCTTTCGGGTGCCCAATATCCAGCGCGAAGGCCAGGCTCGCTTGGCCCGGGCCTTTACCGGCATCCTCTCGGCCTCCTATTCGGCCAAGCAGATGAAGCTGCCGGTCCCGCCGCTCTTCGAAGTCATCCATCCGATGACCAGCAGCGCCGACGAGCTGGCGACCTTGCAGCGCAAATTCCACCAGACCGCCCAATTCCAGCAAAAGATCCTGGGAGCCAAGGACCTCCAGCCTCAGCATCTCGACATCATCCCGCTCATCGAAGGCACCGGGACCCTGCTCAAGAGCCGAAAAATCTTGGAGCGCTACAGCGCTTTCATGGAGAAGTTCACCGGCCGCCGACCCCGGCTGCTGCGGCCCTTCATCGCCCGCAGCGACCCGGCGCTCGACGGCGGTTACATGGCGGCGGTGCTGAGCGCCAAGGCCGCCCTCTCCGAATACTA
>DATEDP010000054.1 GCA_035281585.1 bacterium | reverse complement strand
TCTTCAGCGATTCGTAGCTCACGCCTTCGCCGTTGTCGGTGTCGACCGGCAGGCCCAAGTCCTTCCAGCCCGGTTGGGGTTCGCCGGTCTCGGGGTTGCGGCCGCCGCCGAAGCCGCCGAAAACGTTGGCGAGCTGGGTGTAACCTTCGGCCTCGAGCATTTCGCAGGCTTTCTGGGAGCGGCCGCCGGCCTGGCAGCCGACGAGCAGCTTCTTGTCCTTGGGCAGAACGGCCTTGGCGACCTTCAGAAAATCGGAATTCGGCTCCATGCCGTAGCCGCCGCGGTTCATGATCGGGATGTTGATCGCGCCCTTGGGGTGGCCGGCGGTGAACTCCGGGATGGAGCGGACATCGACGTAGAGCGCTTGGGAGTCCTGATCGAGGGTTTCCTTGGCTTCGGCCGGGCTGATTTGCTGAATGGACATGGCTTCTCCTAAAGTTTTTGCAAGGCGGCTTCAAAATCGAAGGGCTTGGCGGAAGACAGCAAGACCCCGAATCTTTCCCGCGGGTCTTTCGGATAGGCAGCCTGAAAGCCTTCCGGAAAAATCTTCTCGAAGAAGGATTGGATCTCGCCGGAGCAGGCGGCCTGCGTTTCGGGAAGGTTGGGCGCCAGGGCCCGGTCGTTGACGAAGAGCTCGAGCTCGTCCTTCTTGAATTTCAGCTTCCCGGCCATCCGCGGATCCTTCTCCAGCTTCAGGCAGGCCCAAAGCGCCGCCTTCAGGGCTTGAGCGAAGCGTTGGCCATTGTTGCCGCCCAAGGCCAGCTTGCGATTGTAGCGCAGCCCCAAGCGGCCGCCGCTGTCGTCCATGCTGTAGTCGGCTTCGTTGCCGATCAAGACGATGCCGGGGCCTTGGGGCACGTGGAGGTAGTCGGCGACGTCGAGCAGCAGCGTTTCGGGCGCGGCCTGCTCTTGGATCCAGGAGTGGAAGATCGGCGTGAAGAGCTCCTGCTCCACGGCTTGGGGGTTCTCGGCAAAGATCTTGATGTTGACGTGCTGTAGTTCCATGGAATCTAAATCTTAGACCCCATCTTGTTGTAGCAGCTGTGAGCCGCGTCGATGAAGAGCTGGGCCTCCTCCAAGAGATGATGGACCCCCTCGGATTGGTAGGGCTCCCGCGATTTTTCGTGGGCGGCGAAGAGCATCTGGCCGAACTTGCCGCCGGCGAAGGGATCCCAGAACTTTTGGGTGTCGTAGAAGCGGGTCTTGAATTCTTGGATCACCCGGTCGGCTTCGGCCGGGACGTCGATAAATTCGGTTTTCACCAGGGCCCGGGCCGCGGTGACCATCGACTGGAAAGCCTGCTGGCCGGCCCTTTGGACATCGCCCTTCTCGAAAGAAACCTGGGATTCGAAATACTCGCGCTCGGCGTTGGCCAACTCGAATTCGGCCAAGGAAACGACCTCGCCGGCACATTCGCCGGTGCCGATGTCGCCGATGGTGAACTCGCGGGGATCGCCCCAATCGCTGTAATACTGGGGGCTGCTCGCGTATTCCGGGATCTTGATCAGGTCCTCGAGCATGGCCTTGGTCTCGACCTTGCCGATCCGCTTGTAGAAATCTTGGAAGGTTTCGGCGTTTTGCCGCTCCTTGGCGAAGCGCGAGCTGAGCCGCTCGACCACGTCGGGAATGTTCTTCGAGGGAATGGCGACGATCGGCAGGCCGTAGGAGCCGCCGTTGTTCTCCCATTGCCCGCCGAGCAGGACTTGGAAGTGGGGCACCGCGTGGTTGCCGGCCTTCCGGCTGACGCCGTAGAAGCCCATGTCGGCGACGTGATGCTGGCCGCAGCTGTTAAAGCAGCCGCTGACCTTGATGTGGAGATCTTGGACCGCTTGGTCCATCCGGAAAGCCTGCTCGCCGAGGCGCTTGCCGAGCTCGGCGGCGAGGCCGCGCGAAGCCGAGATGCCGAGCTTGCAGGTGTCGGTGCCGGGGCAGGAGACGACGTCGAAGATCTGGCCGGCGCCGGAGCGGGCCAGGCCCACGGCCTTCAAGCCCTGGAATAAATCGAAGAGGTCGCGCTTGCTGATCCAGCGCAGGACGATGTTCTGCTCGACGGTGGTGCGAACGGTCTCGTGGGTGTATTTCCGCGAGAGGTCGGCCAGGGCCCGCAGCTGATGGGGCGTGATGTCGCCCAGCGGCAAACAGACGGTCACGGTCACGTAGCCGGCCTGCTTCTGGGGGCGGATATTGCTTTTCAGCCAGCGCTGGTATTCCGGCGAGCCGTCGCCCTCGGGGATCTTGTCGTCGCCGGCCTTGAGCGCCGATTCCTCGTGCTTCAATTCTTCCTCGATCAGGCCGGTCCAGCGGGGGTCGTGGGGCAGGATCTTGCGCTCCTCGAGCACCAGCTCCTTGAACTTCTCGATGCCCAAATCCTTGATGAGGAACTTGATCCGGGCCCGGTTGCGGTTCTTCTTTTCGCCCAAACGGGCGAAGACCCGGGCGATGGCCTGGGCGATCGGGAGCAATTCCTCGGGCGGGAGGAACTCGTCGAAGAGCTTGGCGCTGAAGGGGACCGCGCCCAAGCCGCCGCCGACGTAGAGCTCGAAGCCGAGCTGAACCTTGCCGTTCTCCTCGCGGGTCACGGCTATGGCGCCCAAGTCGTGGATATTGGTCAGGCCGCAGGCGTGCTGCCGGCAGCCGCTGAACGCGATCTTGAACTTGCGGCCGAAATCCTGGCAGTCGGGGTGGCCGAGCAGGAATTTCATGATGGCCCGGCCGTAGGGGCTGGTGTCGAAGGATTCGTCGGGGCAGACGCCGGTATAAGGGCAGGCCGTGACGTTGCGGACCGAATTGCCGCAGGCCTCGCGAGTGGTGATGCCGACGGCGGCCAAGCGGCGCATCAGCGCCGGCGTGTCCTCGATGTGAACAAAGTGGAGCTGAAAGTCCTGCCGGGTGGTGACGTGGGCGATCCCGTCGGAATACTCCTCGGCGACGTCGGCCATCAGTTCGAGCTGCTCGGCGTTCATGCCGCCAAGCGGGATCTTGATCCGCTGCATGCCGGGGGCGTCCCATTCGGTCATCGGGCCCTTGGTCAGGCCCTGGTGGGGGAATTCGAGCTGTTGGACCTTGACGCCGTCATGGCGCTGGCCGTTGTCGTAGCGTTGGCCGTAGGCGCCGCGGCGGAGGCGGGTTTCGGCGAAGAGCTTTTCCTCGATCTTGTTCTGCTTGCGAAGGTGGATTTGGGTCTCGAAAATGTCGATTTCCCGGGCCAGCTCGGCGGGCATTTTGCCTTCCAGCTTCGCTTTCCATAAATCGTGACTGCGTTTCATAAAATGGGCTAAATCATAACCCCCCATGATCAACAAGTCAAAAATGGGATTTTAAAGGGATTCTCGATGCTTAAGCCAAAACCCCTGATCGTTTTCCTCGACGCTCCCACGGTGGATTTGGGCGACGTCGACTTGAGCGCCTTGCGGCGCCTCGGAAATTTCTTGGCGCTGGACAAGAAGGCCGGCGAGGCCTTGCCGATGGAGGCGCAGCGGGCCGAGGTTCTGATCTCCAACAAGTACCCGCTGGGGCCGGCCGAAATGAGCCGCCTGCCGGCTTTGAAGCTGATCGCGGTGGCGGCGACCGGAACCAACAACGTCGATCTGGTCGAAGCCAAGCGCCAGGGCATCGCGGTCTGCAACGTTCCCGGCTACTCGACCGCCACGGTGGTCGAGCACACGATCCTCTTCCTTTTATCCTTCGCCCATCGCTGGGTCGAGCACGTCGAGGCGGTTCGAGCCGGGGACTGGAGCCGCTCGCCCCATTTCGCCTTGCTCGATTTTCCTTTTTCCGATTTGGCCGGAAAGACTCTCGGCATCCTCGGCTACGGCGACATCGGCCGGCGGGTCGCGGCCTTGGCCAAGGCCTTGGGGATGAAGGTCCGTCTCGCCAAGCTGCCGGGGCGAAGCTATCGCAAGAGCGAAAAGCGCGAGCCCTTGAAGAAGGTCTTGGCGCAAAGCGACTACGTGACGCTGCATTGTCCTTTGACCGAGGCGACCCGAGGCTTGATCGACGCCGAAAAGCTCTCGTGGATGAAGCCCACCGCGTCTCTCCTCAACCTCGCTCGGGGCCCGCTGGTCGTAGAATCCGCGGTGGCCAAGGCTTTGCGGGCCGGCCGCTTGGCCGGCTACGGCGCCGACGTCCTTTCCGAAGAGCCGCCATCCAGGCATCATCCCTTGCTCGCGAAAGACTTGCGCGACAAGGTCCTGCTCACGCCTCATGTCGCTTGGGCAAGTCGGGAATCACGGCGGCGACTCTTGCTGGAGTGCGGCAAAAACATCGATTGTTTTCGAAAGGGGCTCCGTAGAAACCGCGTCGACTAGAAATCACCATTTTGGGTGATTTTTCAGGAGATGTTTGATTTGGCATGGGCGAAGGCAACCCTGCCGACTCCGATCTCGATAATACGAGAGGGTTGAGAGGAGGAGGGCTCATGACTTTTTACACTAATTCTTATATCCAAGAAACTCCGCAAACGTTCAGCGATTACGAGGCAGGCTTCTCGATCGATGCCGACTCCGGTCTTGGAGTCGAAGGCTTTGAGGAATATGAATGGGAAGGGGAGCTCGGGATTTCCGAGGACGTCTTCATCGGAAGCGACACCCCTTCCGATGGCTCGTCAGGCCTTCACGCCAAGGTTGGGCAATTGCTCGAGGCCTTGGCCGGCTCTCAGCTGCCGGCGTCGGAAAAATCCGAAATCAGATCCGCGCTCGAGGCTCTTCAGGGAAAGATTAACACTCTCGCGGCCATGTCGCCGGAGCGTTATTCGGTCGAAATCGGCGCGATCCATTCCCAGATTGGCAATCTCGAAACCCGGATCCTGG
>DATEDP010000053.1 GCA_035281585.1 bacterium | reverse complement strand
GCGGCGCCCTAGCCGTCGCCCTGCTCGCCAAGCAGCAGGGTTGGAAGGGACTCATCCTGCCGGGGGAGAATGCGCCGGAGGCGGCCCTGATCGAGGGCCTGGACGTGCGCAGCTCGGCCGATCTGCCGGCGGTGGTGGAGTTTCTCCAAGGTCAGAAGGATCTGCCGGTAACGATTGCGGCGCCTCATTCGCCGACCGACTCTTCGACCTCGCCCGATTTCTCGGAAGTGAAGGGCCAAGCCTATGCCAAGCGGGCGCTCGAGATTGCCGCCGCCGGCTTTCACCCGGCATTGATGGTTGGCCCTCCCGGTTCGGGCAAAAGCCTCTTGGCCTCGACCCTGCCCTCAATCTTGACCGAGCTCAGCTTCGAGGAAAGCCTCGTCACCAGCCGCATTCACGCCCTCTGCCAGGACAAGCCGATCGAAGGCGGCTTGATGCGATCCCGGCCTTTCCGTAACCCTCATCACAGCGTGTCCGAAGCAGGTCTGATCGGCGGTGGCTCTTGGCCTCGGCCCGGCGAAGTCAGCCTGGCCCATCATGGCGTTCTTTTCCTCGATGAGCTGCCCGAGTTCCGGCGTCCTTCGCTGGAAACCCTCCGCCAACCATTGGAAAACCACGCGGTGACCATCGTCCGGGCCCGGCAACGCATGACCTTTCCCGCCCGCTTTCTCTTGGTGGCGGCCATGAACCCCTGCCCCTGCGGAAAATTCGGCCAAGCCAAGGACCGATGCTTTTGCCCGAGCGTCGCCATCCAACGCTACCAAAGCCGGATCAGCGGCCCCCTGCTCGACCGCTTCGACCTCAAGGTCGAAGTCCCGCCGCTGGATTTTCAAGAGCTCGCCGCCACTGAACCGGCCGAAAGCGGCGCTCGAGTCCGGGCCCGAGTCGCCCAAGCCCAGGAGCGGCAGCGGCGCCGGCTCGGTCCCCTGGGACTGCTCGCCAATTCCCAAATGCGGAACCAGGAATTGCGTCGATTTTGCGATTTGAAGGGCGAAGCGCTGCGCCTCTTGGAAAGAGCGGTGGAAAAATGGGAGCTCTCGGCCCGGGCCTATCACCGGATCTTGAAAGTCTCTCGGACCATCGCCGATTTGGAAGGAGTCGAGGAAATTTCCGCGGCCCACGTCGGCGAAGCCGTCGCTTACCGCTGCCCGGAAGACAACCGGGGTCAGATTCCCCAGGCCAGGGCGCTTTGATCGTCTTCGGCGACCACTTCGGAAAGATAGTCGGTCAGACCGTCGACTAGTTGGGGAACTTGAAACAGATGATGCAGGCTGGATTCGATCTTGCCGCGCAAAGCCAGTTTGGCGGAAGCATCGAGGGTTAAAGAACCGAGGCCCCTCACTTGTCCGGCAAAAAACGAACTTTCCTCGGAAGAGACGGAATCTCCTCCGCCGTCCGTGCACCCAGAGGCGGAATGACTACTCACAGTGGTTTCCTATAACAGTGTTGGAACAAATAGGATCTCGGTAATGTCACTGAAAAGTTGCTGTCAATTTTTCAATCATTTCATTGTTTTGGACCGGGATTTCTGTACGAAATAAGGTCTCGATTCAAGCTTCGTCCTTCTGAAATCGACGTTTACACAGTCCATACCGGGTGTTATAGGGCGCGGACTCTGAACTCCCTCAACCCATAGGAGAAGGCTTTTATATGACTCAAAAGGGCAGGCCGATCGAAGCGGCCGATGGCAAACTGGGCATTTTACTCGTCGGTTTGGGCGCGGTCAGCACGACCTTCGTCGCCGGCGTCGAACTCATCAAGCGCGGTTTGGCCAAGCCCATCGGCTCCCTCACCCAGCTGGGCCATATCCGGCTCGGCAAGCGCACCGACAAGAAGAACCCCCTGGTCAAGGATTTCGTCCCGATCAGCCAGCTGGAAGATCTGGTCTTCGGCGCCTGGGATATCTTCCCGGACAATGCCTTCGAGGCGGCCAGTAAGGCCGGCGTCCTCAATCAAAGCGACCTCGATCCCATTAAGGAAGTCCTCTCACAGCTCAAGCCGATGGCCGGGGCTTTCGACAAGAATTACGTCAAGAAGCTCGACGGAACCCACGTCAAGAAAGGCAGCCGCCGCGAATTGGCCACCCAGGTCATCGCCGACATCGAGAACTTCAAGAAGACCTCCGGCGCCAAGCGCCTGGTCGTGATCTGGTGCGGCTCGACCGAGGTCTTCATCCAACCCGGTCCGGCCCATCAAAGCCTGAAGGCTTTCGAGGCCGCCCTCGACAAGGACGACAAGACGATTTCGCCCAGCATGATCTACGCCTATGCGGCCTTGAAGCTGGGCGTCCCCTACGCCAACGGCGCGCCCAACCTGACCACCGACATCCCGGCCTTGCTGGAGCTGGCCCAGGAGACCAAGTCGCCGGTTTCGGGCAAGGACTTCAAGACCGGCCAAACCCTGATGAAGACCATCCTGGCGCCGGGCCTCAAGGCCCGCTACTTGGGGCTGAGCGGCTGGTTCTCCAGCAACATCCTGGGCAACCGCGACGGCGAGGTCCTGGACGACCCCGATTCCTTCAAGACCAAGGAAGAGAGCAAGCTGGGCGTCCTCGACACCATCCTCCAACCCGAGCTTTATCCCGACCTCTACGGCAATTTTTACCACAAGGTCCGGATCCATTATTACCCGCCGCGCGGCGACAACAAGGAAGGCTGGGACAACATCGACTTGGTTGGCTGGTGCGGCTACGACATGCAGCTCAAGATCGACTTCCTCTGCCGCGACAGCATCCTGGCGGCCCCGCTGGTCCTCGACTTGGTCCTCTTCATGGACTTGGCCAAGCGAGCCGGCATGAAGGGCATCCAGGAATGGCTTTCCTTCTACTACAAGTCGCCGATGACCGCCGAGGGG
>DATEDP010000052.1 GCA_035281585.1 bacterium | reverse complement strand
CGAGACCGAGGTTCTTCATCTCATCTCCCTGGGACTGTCCGAGGACGCGATCGCCCGCCGGCTCTTTGTGTCCAAGGCCACGGTCCATACCCACGCGATTCGCGTATTCAGCAAACTCGGGGTCCATTCCCGAGTCCAGGCGACCCTTGTTGCCATGGGGCATCGCCCTGAAGTCGAGAACGAACCTCTTCATTAAAAATCAACCGTTCGGTTGACTTCATTCCGAGCGGAAAATTTCAAAATAGAGCCTAAAAGAAAGCGGGGTTCATTATGGGTAAGTTCATTTTTGTCGGCGTATTTTTTTCTTTGATGACGTTTTTTTTAGCGAGCTCTCCGGCGGCCAAAGGCGAGTCGGAATTAGGTTCCTTCAATATACTCCTATGCCACGGGGAAAATTTGCCGGCGGAAGATTTGGCGGAGGAGGATGTCTATCCGCCTGATCAGCTGGCGCTCGGCGCTTACAATACTTGGTGTTACAACGCCGGGGGTGACAAGGTCGCCATGATTCATCACGATGCCCCGCTGCCGGCCCTTTTCGGCCAGAGCAACGGATTCTGGGTTAGCTTTACCCATTATAATGACAGGAATGGTGACGGCAAGTTGGAGGCCAGGGAAGCGGACGGTTACCTCAGAATGTTCGCCGCTGTGACGCCCGGCCTATTCAAGCGTGTGGGCATTTCGGAAGACTTCACGCAGGGAGTCATCGCCTCGGAAGCCAATCCGGGAGACGAGCCCGGCATCACCGAAGCCACGGGATGGTTCAAAGGCACCACCCAGTTTTTGAACCGAAACAATGTTCATTTTATCCCCACCTTCGTCGAAGTCGAAGGCAAGCCGGTGCTGATCGGGGCCAGTATGGACTTCGTCAACTTCGGGGTGATGTCGTTCGCGAAAACGCCGGTCCAGATTGTGCAATGAGGAATTTGCGCTTCATTTCGAAGCGTCCATAACCGGAGTCAGCCGGCAAGCGAAATTCACTAAGTGAATGAAAGGGTGTGGTCTGAAAAGCGTGAATTACTGCGTAAAACTTGCAGTAGCTGCTCTGGCATTTGCGAAGTTGATCGATCCGATCACGGCTCTGGGTGCCCGGCATGGGAGGGAGGCTCGTGCCCAGGACTGCCAGGAGTGGAAGATGTATGGCCAGGATTTGGGCGACGCCCGGAATCAGCCCTGCGACGACATCAATCCGGGGAACGTTGGCGACCTCACCCTTCAATGGTCCTTCCATGATCCCAGCGCCTTCACCGGAAGCTTCATCAAGGGGCCAGCCGCCGATCAGGAGGCTCTTTATTTGTTCGACTCCACCGGCGGCAATTACTACAAGCTGGACCGGAACAGCGGAAATTTAATCTGGAAAAAGGACATCAATCAGACGATTCGGCAATGCTTGCCTAATGCCCAGCTCCCGGTGCTGCTGGGCGTTGAAACCGCACCGACCCTGTTCGGCGATAAATTGATCGCGGGCACCTATACTTCGGACTTCGTTCCGCACGACGCGCCCGGAAGCTATTTCATCGTGCTCGATAAAAAAACGGGAGATTGCGAAACCGCAACCCTGTTAGGCGATCCGAATCACCTCTGGGAGGGTATACTCAGCTCGCCGACGATCCATGGCAATGTCGCTTATGTAGCGGTCTCCGGTTACGAGGAATCCGCCGCCGGCGAACCCGGCTATACTTGCTGCAACACCGTCGGCAAGGTCTGTGCGGTCAACCTCGTGAATGGGAAAAAGCTCTGGTGCGAGCCCCTGATCGACCCCCGAGGCGATCCTTCGACGACCGCGGACGACCTTCCCGACCTTCAGGGCTATAGCGGGGTCACGAGTTGGACCAGCGCGCCGGCCGTCTATCCCGATACGAGCTCGGTCATCATCACCACCGGGAACGCCTACACCCGCGGGGCCTTGGATCCCGCCAGCCTTTCGCCTTTCCACCTGGCCATTAATTCCTTCGTGAGCCTCGACATGAAGACGGGCCGAAAAAATTGGGCGACTCAGGTCATTCCCGACGACTTCTGGAATTCCGGCTGCATCCCATTCCTAGGGGCTCCCGAAAACTGCCCCGAAGGGCAGGGGCCGGATTACGATTTTCCCTCGGGAGCTTCGCTCATCCGGAACGTAAGGGTGGAAAACACGGTCCGCGACGTTGCGGCGGCGATCAATAAATCGGGGAAGGTCTTTGCGGTGGATGCTAGGTCGGGAGAGCTACTCTGGGACACCCCCATTGGACCGAGTAGTCTCATTAGTTTGGGTGGGAACAGCTCCGATGGCCTGCGGTTCTATGCCGTCAGCGTCAACTCGACCGATCTTGATGACGAGGGGAATCTCACAAGCCGGGCTTGGATTCTGCAAGGCGGACCCCATGCCGGTGAAACGATCTACGGCGGGTCCTTGAGCGCGCTCGATCCCGGTACCGGGGAAATTCTGTGGCAAAATGCCGGAGAGACCAGCTTTGCCCCCGAATTATTCGGCTTCTCGGTATCCCCTTATTTGGCTCCGCCCTCCAGCACCGGGACCGGGAATGGAGTGGTCTTCGCAGCCGCGACTTACCCCAACGAGTTGCTCGCCTTTTTCGGCGGCCTAGACCTCGATTTGCTCTACTCGCTGTTTCCCCTCGCGCCCAATCTCTTCGCCTTCGATGCCGCCACCGGCGAGATTCTCTGGAGCTATGCGACTCCGAATCCACCATTGGCCGGACCGACCATCATCGGACGGACCATTTATTGGCCGACCGGTCTTGCTTTGCCGGGGACTCTCTACGCTTTTGAAATCAAAGCTTCTTCATCCGCCAGCCATTGAACACATTGAAGGCGGTGCCCAAAAAGAGGATCAGGGCAAAGCCGGTGAAGAGATAGGTCAGGGTCGGCGGGACGTCCGGAAAGAAGTAGGGGAAGCCCAAGAACAAGATCCCCATCAAAGCGCTGAACAAAGCGACGCGGAAGTAGGCCCCGGCCGTTTTTTGATAGGCGCTCTTCCCGCGCTGGACGATCTGCCAAAGCGCCTCCACCTCGGCTTCGCAGCGGTTCTTACAGGCCAGGCCCTGGCCCTGGTCGCCGGCGCAATCCGGACATAGGCCCCGCGAGCAATTCTTGCAGAGGCCGACGGCCGGCGCCGAGGGGTGATAGAAACAATTCATCGCTTATTTGGAGGGCTTGCTCTCCGGCGCCTTGGCTTCAGGCGCGGCCGGCGGAGCCGGTGCGGCCTTGTCGCCGGCCGGCGCGGGGGCCTTGGCCTCGTTGCCGCCCTTGATCTCGATCTTGGCCGGTCCCGGGC
>DATEDP010000051.1 GCA_035281585.1 bacterium | reverse complement strand
CTGCTGAATCTGGACGACCTTGTTCTCCTCGACCTCGACCCGGAAAAGCTTCTGCAGGACGTCGGTGCTGAAAGTCTGGATCATGGTTTCGAAGATCGCGAAGCCCTCGCGCTTGTACTCGACGATCGGATCCTTCTGGGCGTAGCCCCGCAGGCCGATGCCCTCGCGGAGGTGATCCATGCTGAGCAAGTGGTCCTTCCAAAGGTGGTCCAAGGTCTGGAGCATGAGGACCCGCTCGACGTGGCGGAACAAGTCGGGGCCGATCCGCTGCTCCTTGGCCTCGTAGAAATCGACGGTCGAGTTGTAGACCCACTCGCCGATCGAATCGGCGCTGAGGTCGCTTTCCTTCAGCTTTTGGAGATCGGGCCGGATCTCGAAGATCTGATGGACTCGCTCGGCCAGGCCGGCGTCGTCGAAGTCCTCGCCCCGGCCGGGAACGAAGTCCTGGGAAATCCGCTCGGCCTGGATGTCGAGCATGTCGAGCACCTTGTCGCGGAGCCCCTCGCCCCGGAGGATCTCGCGGCGCAGGCTGTAGACCGTCTTGCGCTGCTGGTTCATGACGTCGTCGAACTCGATCAAATTTTTGCGGATGCCGAAGTTGTGCTCCTCGACCTTCTTCTGGGCGTTCTCGATGGCCTTGGTGATCCAGGGATGGAAGATCGGCTCGTTCTCGTCCATCTTGAGCCGTTCCATCATCCGCGAGATCCGGTCGGAGCCGAAGATCCGCATCAGGTCGTCTTCGAGCGAAATGTAGAATTGGCTATGGCCGGGATCGCCCTGGCGGCCGGAACGGCCGCGGAGCTGGTTGTCGATGCGGCGGCTCTCGTGGCGCTCGGTGCCGAGAATGAAGAGGCCGCCGGCTTCCAGGACTTTCTTCTTCTCTTCGTTGCAGGCGACTTTGAACTCGGCCACCGCCTTTTCGTATTGCTCTTCGGTCGCTTCGGGCCCGACCTTGGCCCGGGCCAGGAATTCGGGATTGCCGCCGAGCAGAATGTCGGTGCCGCGGCCGGCCATATTGGTCGAGATGGTGACCGCGCCATAGCGGCCGGCCTGAGCGACGATCTCGGCTTCCTTCTCGTGCTGCTTGGCGTTGAGGACATGGTGCTTGATGCCGCGGCGGCTGAGCATGCCGGCCAGGATCTCGGACTTCTCGATCGAGATGGTGCCGACCAGGACCGGCTGGCCCTTCTGGTGGAGCTCGACGATTCGGTCGATGACCGCGTGGAACTTGATCTTCTCGTTCTTGTAGATCAGGTCGCCCTCGTCCTTGCGGATGTTGGTCCGGTTGGTCGGAATGACCGTGACGTCGAGGTTGTAGATCTTGGCGAACTCCGGCGCCTCGGTGTCGGCGGTGCCGGTCATGCCGGCCAGCTTGTTGAACATCCGGAAATAATTCTGGAAGGTGATGGTCGCCAGGGTCTGGTTCTCGTTCTCGACCTGGACGCCCTCCTTCGCCTCGACCGCCTGGTGGAGGCCGTCGCTCCAACGCCGGCCCGGCATGAGCCGGCCGGTGAACTCGTCGACGATGATGACTTCGCCGTCCTTCACGACGTAGTCGACGTCGCGCTTGTAGAGGACGTGGGCCCGCAGGGCCTGGTTGACGTGGTGGAGGATCTCGATCTGGCGCGGATCGTAGAGGTTGTCGACGTTGAGCAGCTTCTCGACGTGGGCGACGCCCTCCTCGGTCAGGGTCGCGCTCCGGGCCTTTTCGTCGATCGTGTAATCGGCCTCGGCCTTGAGGTTGGGAATGATGACGTTGATCCGGTGATACTTGTCGGTCGAATCCTCGGAGGGACCCGAGATGATCAGCGGAGTCCGGGCCTCGTCGATCAGGATCGAGTCGACCTCGTCGACGATGGCGTAGTTCAGCTCGCGCTGAACCATCTGCTCGATGCTGAACTTCATGTTGTCGCGGAGATAATCGAAGCCGAACTCGTTGTTGGTGCCGTAGGTGATGTCGGCGGCGTAGGCCGCGCGGCGCTCGCCGTCGTCGAGCCCGTGGACGATGACCCCGACCGTCATGCCGAGGGCATTGTAGAGCCGGCCCATCCAGGCGGAGTCGCGGCGGGCCAGGTAATCGTTGACCGTGATGACGTGGACGCCCTTTCCGGCCAAGGCGTTCAAATACACCGGCAGGGTGGCGACCAAGGTCTTGCCTTCGCCGGTTTTCATCTCGGCGATCTTGCCGTGGTGCAGGACCATGCCGCCGATGAGCTGGACGTCGAAGTGGCGCATGCCCAAGCTTCGCTTGCCGGCCTCGCGGACGGTGGCGAAAGCCTCCGGCAGCAGGTCGTCGAGGGTCTCGCCCTTGGCCAAGCGTTCGCGGAATTTGCGGGTTTGGGCCTTGATCTCTTCGTCGCTCAAGGCCTGAATCTGGGGCTCGAGGGAATTGATCTTTTCGACCCAGGGCTTGAGCTTCTTGATCTCGCGCTCGTTCTTGGTACCGAAAACTTTTTTGGCGATGGCCTGAAACATGGGGATTCTTGCTATGGCATTATGGATACGATGCCAAGAAAAGAAAGGTCGGAATTCGATTATTCAAAAATGTATTTGGAAGGATCGGTGGGAATGCCGTCGACATGCACTTCGTAGTGGAGATGCGGCCCGGTGGAGGCGCCGGTGTTGCCGACCGCCGAAATTTTCATCCCACGGGTGATCTTGTCGCCCTCGGCCACGAAGAGCTCGGAATTGTGGCCGTAAAGGGTGCTGATGCCATAGCCATGGTCGATGATGACGGTGTTGCCATAGCCGCCTTTATAGCCGGAATAAACGACCGTGCCGTCGGAGGGAGCGAAAACCGCGCTGCCATAGGGCGAGGCGATGTCGATGCCCTTGTGCATTCGGACCCCTTCGCCCCAAGGCGAAAGCCGGTAGCCGAAACCGGAGGTGATCCAACCCTGGGTCGGCCACAGCGAGGGGGTGGAAGCCCAGAAGGAGATCCGGTCTTCGTTGGCCTCGTAAACTTCGTTGACCCGGTCTTCGAGGTTGATGGCGAACTCGGCCAGCTCGTCGAGCTTCAGGCCCATCTTCTCGTAGAAGGCCTCGTCGAATTTGCCGGCCCGCCAATCCCGCGCCAGCGAGCGCGAGGAAAGCTTAGGCAAGTTATTGACACGATTGAGGAATTCGCCAAGATTTTCTTGCTCGGTGATGGGGCCGACGCCCTTGTTGAGCTTGCCGGACTCAACGCCGATGGAGGCTTCGAGCTTCTCGGTGAACTTCTCGATCCGCTTGAGGTTGCCTTCGAGGGCGCCGATTTTGGCGACCAGCTGGGCTTTCTCCTGCTCGAGCTGAGCCACGGTGGAGGACTCACCCTTGCTGCTCTTGGCCCGGTAATACAGGAAGCCCCAGGTCATGACCGTCGAAAAGATCAGGAAAAATGCGAAAAGCGCCCCAACCAGACGGAGGCTGGTCTGCGAGAGGTTCAGTGCTCGGGCACCAAAACCGTCGTCGTCGATAATCACCAGATTGGTGGTCTTACGGCTCAATCAAACTCCGATTGGGGGTTACGGCCTCTTATCGGCAAGAAGCGCCAGAGGTCGCTTGGAAACCAGGTTTTTGCAAGGTGGGAAGACCGTAGCAAAGGGTCTCTAGGGGAGTCAAGGCTTTTGGCCCGAAGAAAAGCTAAGGGATATCATCAACTTGCAAGATGACAACCGTAATGTTGTCGTCGCCACCCCGGCTGTTGGCCGAATTGACCAGCTTCTCGCAGGCCTCATGGAGGTCGTATTTTTCGATGATTTGCTCGATCTCGGAGTCCTCGACCAGGTTGGAAAGGCCATCCGAGCAGAGCAATAGCTTGTCGCCGTGCTTGGCTTCCCGCCGGACGACGTCGCAATCGACCTCTTCCTGGTAGCCGACCGACCGGGTGATGATGTTTTTGAGCTTATGGCCGCGGGCATCGCTGGCCGAGATCATCCCAGCCTTGACCTGCTCGCTGACCAGGGAATGGTCCTCGGTGACCTGCTCAATCTTGCCGTTTCGGACCAAATAGGCCCGGGAGTCCCCGACATTGGCTATATATAGATAAGGCGATTGGAAGAGGACGGCCACCGCCGTGGTCCCCATCCCCCGGAGGTTCTCGTCAAAAAGGGCCTGATCGTGAATCCGCCGGCCGGCTTCCCGGATCGCATGGCTGAGCTGGTTGCCGGGATCGGAATCCTCTTCGTTGACTCCCCGGATCTGGGTCGCATCGGGGTCGAAGCGGAGATTGCGGAGGACGTCCTCGACGGTCGAAACCGCCAGCTTGGAAGCATATTCGCCGCCCAAATGGCCACCCATGCCGTCGGCAACCATGTAGAGGCCCATCTCATCGTTGATGAGGTAGGAATCCTCATTCTGGTTGCGCTTCATGCCAACGTTGGAGATTCCGTAAGATTCGATTTTCATGAAAAATTCCGCCTCGCTCAACCCCTGTGGTTGGCATAGGCTCCCGATTATATGCAAGGCTGTTTTTCAAGGCAAATCAAGAACCACCGATCGCCATCGCTTCGAGGGCTAGGGTCGGGGCCCCGACATTGCCGCTGAAACGGTGCCGGGAGCCGACCGCCCGGATCGCATTCATCATCGCATGGAGGTTCCCGGCCAAAACCAGCTTTTTGACCGGCCCCCGCTTCTCCCCACCTTCGATCAGAAAACCCTGAATGCCCACCGAAAAGTCGCCGGTCACCGGGTTGGCCGCATGCATGCCGAAGGTTTCGGTCACCAAGATGCCCGCCCCGACCTCGCGGAAGATGGCCTCGTCGCTCAAAGTCCCGGCCGGAATGAAGAGGTTGGAATAGCCGATCTGGGGCGGCCGCTGGACCCCGCGCCGCACCGAAGAGGCATTGGGCTCAAGCTTCAGCTTCCGGGCATAGAGCCGGTCGAGCAGAAAATTCTTCACGACGCCGTTTTCGATCAGGGCCAGGCGCCGGCCGGGCTGGCCCTCGCCGTCGAAGGGCGAGGAGGCCGCGCCTTCGGGCAGCAGGGAATCGTCGATCACTTGGAGAGTGGGCGAGTAGATTCGCTGCCCGAGCTTGCCTTCGAGGAAGCTCCGCTTCTTGAACACCGCCTCGCCGGGGAAGGAGCCGGCCAAAACTTCGAGGATCTCGCCGCTGACCAGCGGATCGAGCACCACCGGCACCCGCCGGGTCGAGGGCGTGGTAGCGCCGAGATAGCTCAGGGCCAAGCGGCCGGCGGCGGCGCCGACCTTTTGCGGGTCCAAGCGGTCGAAGAAGGGAAAGCTGTCGAACTCGTAGGCGCCCTCGGCTTCCTCGCCCTGCTCGGCCACCGCCATGACGCCGAGCGAACAGCGGCTGCGGCGGAAGCTCAAGTCAAGACCCCGGGAATTGCGGAGGCGGGTCTCGCTGCGTTTCTCATCGTAGCTCGCCGAGCGGACGTGGCGGATTTTGGCGTCGACGGCCCGAGCGGCGGCCTCGAGGTCGAGGGCCAATTGAATCTTGCGGGAGTTGGGGACCGAGCCCAATGAAGGGTCGTCGATCTTGAGCTCGACCGGCGGCAGGGCAACCGATTCGACGAGCGGCGGCTGGTCGGGCTCGGCGTCGAGATAAGGCAAAGTGTCGACGGTCGATCGCACCAAGCGCTCGAGCCCCGCCGGGCTCAAGTCGGTGCTGCAGGCGAAGGCGGCCTTGCCCTCGTTGAAAACCCGCAGGGCCAAGCCTTCGGAAACCGCGACCAGCGAGGCCTCGATCGCCCCGTCCTTGGCCTCGTGATGGAGGGATTCGATCCGCTCATGGAAAAGCTCGAATTGCTCGAGCTTGGCGGAGTGGAGGGACTTTTGGATCTGGTCAAAGTGGTTTTGAGACATGGCCGGAGGAATAGCACAGAACAGGCGAGGCACAAAATTAACTACCCCCTCCTTTGTAAGGAGGGGGCCAGGGGGAGGTAGAGCTCTGGCGATTTGCAAAGCTTGTGCAAGACGCCTGCGCTCTACCCCTCCCTAACAACAAGTTTCGAAACGGCTATTACTGCCGCGGAGTTTGCCTGGCGACATTAAGTCGCCTTTTGCCTCCTTGCCCCCCTTACAAAGGGGAGGGGAAAGACTCAAGCCGCCGCATTCTTCAGCAGCTCCTTCGCATGCTTCAAGGCCTGGGGCGTGATCTCGACGCCGGCCAGCATTCGCGCGATCTCGCGGGCCCGCTCCTCGCCCTTCAGCGAAAGGATCTCCGAATAAGTCCGGCCCTCGCGCACGCTCTTCTCGACTCGATAGTGATGATCGGCGTGGCAAGCGATCTGGGGAAGATGGGTGACGCAGAGGACCTGGGCCTTGCGGGCCAAGGCCTCGAGCTTGCGGCCGATCAGCTCGGCGACCTTGCCGCCGACGCCGGCGTCGACCTCGTCGAAGACGAAGGTGCCGACCTCCTCGGCCGGGAAGACGATCTCATAGAAGGCCAGGAGCAAGCGGCTCAGCTCGCCGCCGGAGACGATCTCTTCGAAAGGCCGCGGCTCCTCGCCCGGATTGAAGGAAACCTGGAGGCTCAGGCGGTCGCCGCCGTCGGCCCGAAAATCGGCGAGTTCCTCGATCTTGGAGAGCTGAAACTCGAGCCGGGCATGGGGCAAGGCTAGGTCCTTGAGCGCTTCGAGCAGCTTGGCGCTCAGGCGCTTGGCCGCGGCCCGGCGCTTGGCGCCCAGGGCTTGAGCGGCGTCTTTCAACTGTCGGCCGACTTCGTCGCGCTTCTTCGCGGTTTCCTCGAGCAGGCGGTCGAAATTTTCCAGCTCGCTCAAATCCTGATTCAGCCGCTCGGCCAATTCCAGCAAGCCGGCTTCATCTTGATGATATTTGCGCTTCAAGCCGGCGATCAGGGCCAACCGCGATTCCAACCCGTCCAAATCGGCCGGCTCTTCTTCCAAACTTTGGCCGTAGTCGCTGACGACCCGCTCGGCGTTTTGGATGGCGCCAATCGCTTCTTCGAGATGCTGGGCCAGCGGCGCCAAGGTCTCGTCCAGGGCCCGACCCTTCTCGGCCAGGTGGAGGGCCTTGCCCAGGCGGTTGGAGATCGAGTCGTCGGCCTCGATCAAGAGCTGGCGCAGCTCATAGCTTTGCTCGGCCAAGGCGACGCGGTGCTTGAGCCGGGATTTGGCCCCTTCCAGCTCTTCTTCCTCGCCCGGCTTGAGCGCGGCCTTGTTCAACTCCTCGCATTGGAAACGGAGAAACTCCTCCTGCTGCCGGGTCTTCGCCACCCGCTCGCTCAAGGCCGCCCATTCGCGCTCGGATTCGCGCTGCCGCTGGAAGGCTTCGCGATAAGCTTGCAGGACGGTCTCGTAGGCGCCAAAGCGGTCGAGCAGCCCGAGCAGAAAGGGCTCTTCGAGGAGCCGGTGGGCGGCGTGCTGGCGGACCAAATGAACCAGGCGCTCGCCCCAGGCTTGCAAAGTCTTCAAGGTGACCGGCTCATCGTTGATCAGGGCCCGGGAGCGGCCCGAAATGTTGAGACTGCGCTTCAAGTAGAAAATCCCGTCCTCGGGAAGCGCCAAGCCCAGCTCCTCGGCGAAGGCGGCGAAGGGCGAAGCCGCCGGAATTTCCAAAGCCAAGGTCACGGTGGCTTCTTGGGCGCCGGCCCGGATGGTCTCGGCGTCGGCCTTGGCGCCGAGGGCGAAGGCCAAGGCGGTCAGGAGGATGGATTTGCCGGCGCCGGTTTCGCCGGAGAGAACATGGAAGCCTTCGCCGAATTCGACCTTGAGGGATTCGACGATGTTGAAATTCTTG
>DATEDP010000050.1 GCA_035281585.1 bacterium | reverse complement strand
CCTGGATAAGCTCGACGGCTTGGTCCTCAATGCCGGCATCGGGCTCTACGGAAAATTCGAGAACTTGGAGGACGGCGACATCCGCCGCCTCTTCGAGGTGAATTTCTTCAGCTACCTGACCTTGATCCGGGGCTTGCTGCCGGCTCTAAAGAAGGGCCGGGAGTCGCGGATCATGACCGTCTCTTCGATCGTCGGTTGGCGAGCCATCGCCCGGCTGGGCGTCTACTCGGCTTCCAAATCGGCATTGAACGGCTTCGTCGAGGCCCTCCGGGTCGAGCTCGAGCCCGAAGGCGTCGCGATCACCAACACCTATCCTCCGCGGGTCCGCACCGATTTCACCGCCAACGCCAAGAGCCAAGGCTGGCGGCCCTTCGCCACCGACACCGGCGGCCAAGCGCCGGAGCTGACGGCGAAGCGGATGGTGAAGGGCTATCTGCGCGGCAAGCGCGACGTCTACCTCTCGCTGCCGAACCGTCTCTTGATTTGGGGGAACTTTTTGTTTCCGCGGCTCATCGATTGGGGATTGGAGCGGTATTTCCGCAAGCAGCCTTAGACCCGGAAGGCGAAGAACGACGTCATCTGCCCGCGTTTCACCAGCAAGCGCACCAACTCGCCCGATTTGAGACCCTGGCTCTGCTTGAAGAAGTCCTGGCTGCCGTTCACCGGCTTGTCGTTGAATTGCAAGATCACGTCGCCGGGCTGGAGTCCGACCCCGGCGGCCACCGAGCTGTCTTCGATGCCGGTCACGGTGACGCCTTGACCCAGCGGCAAACCATTGCGCTGGCTCTCGGTCGGATTGACGTCGCGGACCGCCAACCCGATTTTACTGGGATTGCCGGCCCCGATGTCGGAAGCCACGATCGCGCTGCTCATCTCGCCTTGGGAGGCGACCTTGACGTTGAAGGTCTTGCGCTCGCCGCGGCGAGCCACTTCGATCGCCACCTCCGAGCCGACCGCCGCCTGGGAAACCAAGATCGGCAGATCGTTGGTCTTGCCGATGTGTTGGCCGTTCAGGGTGACGATGAGGTCGCCGGGGAGAATGCCGGCCTTGTGAGCCGGCGAGCCCTCATAGACTTGAGCCACCAGCGCGCCCTCGGGCTTGTCGATGCCCAAGGCTTGAATCATTTCCGGCGTCAATTCCTGTAGACCGATTCCCAAATAGCCCCGCTCCACCGGCTTGCCCTTGATCAATTGGGGGATGACCTGCTTGGCCATGTTGATCGGAATCGCGAAGCCCAAGCCCTGGCCGCTGGCCACGATCGCGGTGTTGATGCCGACCACCTCGCCCTTCAGGTTGAAGAGCGGGCCGCCGGAATTGCCGGGGTTGATCGAAGCGTCGGTCTGGATGAAGTCGTCGTAAGGCCCGGCGCCGATAACCCGGCCCTTGGCGCTGACAATGCCGGCGGTGACGGTTTGGGTGAGACCGAAGGGGTTGCCGATGGCCAGCACCCAGTCGCCGATCTCGAGGCCGTCGGAGTTGCCGAGGCTGACCGTGGGCAGCGAGTCATGGGCGTCGATTTTGATGACCGCGATGTCGGTCTTGGGATCGCTGCCCGCGACCCGGGCCTTGAAGGTCCGGCCGTCGGAGAGCTTGACTTGAATCTCGTCGGCCCCGCTCACCACGTGGTTGTTGGTGAGAATGTAGCCGTCCTTGTTGAGAATGAAGCCCGAACCCAAGCTGTTCTGCTGGCGGGCCCGCGGATTGGAGCGATAATAGCGCTCGAAGAAATCCTCATAATAGGGATTGCCGAAGCGGCCGCGGATTTGGACGTTCTTCAAGGTGCTGATGTTGACGACCGCCGCTTGGACCTGCTTGGTCAAATCGGCGAAGGAAGTCGGCCGCTGGGCCGGCAAAAAGGCCGTCGGGTCGCCTTGAGCCTGGCCGAGATGCATCCAGTCGAGCTTGGCCGCCAAGCCCAAGCCCACGGCGGCCGAGAGGACCGCGGTCAAAAGCAAGCTCTTCAGGGAGTACTTTTTCTGCATGGGATTAGGGAACGTTTCCGAATCGTTCTTGGTTTTCATCATGAGCCACCCTTGGCTTCGACGTAGCGCAGGCGCAAATCGTAAAGCAAGGCCTGCAAAAATTTTTCCTCTTCAGAACTAAGATTTCCTTGGGTTTTCTCCTGGAGCATGGCGAGCAGGTCGATGCTGTACTTGGCTTCGGGCAGGCGGAGCTCCAATTTTCCGTTGCGGGGATTGGGCGAGATGCCCAGAGCCGATTGGGCGCTGGCCGCCAAGGAGAGCAGTAAGGTGACGAAATCGGCGGGGATTTCCTTCTCCGGCGCCGCTCGAGCGGCTTCGTCCGCGGGTTCCGGCTGGTCGGGTTCGGACCGGCTTTCCGCAGCCTCGGGGCTCGGCTTTTCCTCGGCCGGAGTCCCGTCGGCCTGGAATCGGCGCCGGTCGTTGACTTTAAAGCCTTGATTTTCCTCTTCTTCCTTCGAAGGCATGGAATTTTTCTCCACTTTTCTTAATAAGGTCGGGACGGCGGGCTGTCAAGACGGCAAGTCCATGAAATTCCATCAAATCCACGCAGCTGGTCCTTGACTTCGATTTCCGCTTGTTTCTAAGATCCGCGCCTATGCCAAAGGCCCGCCTTCTATTGATTATCTTGGCTTTGACGCTCGCCGCGGGCGCTTGCCAGAAGAAATCCTTCAAGCTGACCGGCGATGAGACCGACGAGCAAGCCATCAACAAGTGCATCGAGCTCAGCGAGAAAAAGAAATACGAGCAGGCGGTGGAATGTCTCGAGATCTTCAAGAGCCGCTTTCCCGATTCCACTTACGCCCTCGATGCCGAGCTCAACATCGCCGACGCCTATTTCCGCAAGAAGGATTGGGTGCTGGCCGCCGAGACTTACAGCCTCTATGCCCGGCTCCACCCCACCAGCCCGAAGTTGGATTACGCCTACTACCGGGCCGGGCTGGCCTACGAAAAACAGCTTCCCAAGTCGATCGACCGCGACCTCACGGTGCTGAACAACGCCGAGGAGAATTTCGCCACCGTCTACCGGCGCTATCCGACCAGCCCCTACGCCGAGATGGCCAAGGCCAAGTACGACGAGATCCGGGCTCGCGGCGCCCGCAAAGACATGTACGTCGGCAATTTCTATTTCAAGAACGGCCAATATCGGGCCGCGATCCCGCGCTACCTCGAGATACTCCAAGAATATCCCGGCTTGGGCTATGATGAGGAGGCGCTGTACCGCACGACGCTCGCCTTCCACCGGCTGGGCGACGAGGACAAGGCCCGCGGCGCCGCTCAGCTCATGCAGGAGAAATTTCCGGACAGCAAAAAAACGAAGAAAGCGGCCAGCAAGGTGGGGCTGGGCAAAGCGCCGGCGCCGGCCGCCAGCCAGTGAGGAAATCCTATGGATGAAATCCGCGCCCTGTTCTCCGAAGGCAAGAAGGCCTTTCAACAGCACCAGTACGAGCACGCCCAGAAGATCTTCACCAAGCTCATCCAGAAGAAGCCCTACTTCGCCGACGTCTACAACATGCTCGGGGTGATCGCCCACAACGCCGGCCAGTTCACCGACGCCACCGGCTATTTCGAAAAAGCGCTCAAGATCAATCCCAAGTACACCGAGGCGCTCTTGAACCTGGCGGTGCTCTACAACGATTTAGGCGAGTACAAGAAAGCCCGGGCCCTTTACGCCAAGGTCCAGGCCAAGAGCCGCGAGCACAAGGGCAGCAAGATGGACCCCTTCATCCGGGCCAAGCTCGCCAATCGCCACGCCGAGGTCGGCGACATCTACGAGGGCATCGGTTTCTACAAGGAAGCGATCGAGGAATACCGCAAGGCCTTGCACCTGGGGCCGACCTTCCTCGACATCCGCTGCAAGATGGCGGTCTGCTTGCGCGAGATGGGCAAGCACAAGGAGTCGATCGAGGAATTCAAAAAGGTGCTGAAGTCCAACCCCAAGTACCTCTACGCCTCGGTCCAGCTCGGCGTGACGCTCTACGCCGCCGGCAAGGCCAAGGAAGCGGTGGCCCAGTGGAAGAAGACGCTGAAGGCCGATCCGCACCATGAGGGGGCGAAGATGTATCTGCGGTTGGCGGAACAAGCGGCATAGAACTCTCGCACCTATTCCACATTTCAGGCATGATTCCAGGTCTCCGATTTGGCAATTCATAGCACTAGACTAGTGCATGTTGAATGCACTAGTCTAGCATTATGAATGATAGGCTCTCGATCCCTGCCTTAGCGAACCAAATTAAAGGCTTCTCTCCCTCCCTGGGGGGGGTTTTCGGCTTTTCCGATCTCTGGAACTTACTCGGCCACCGCTCCTCGGACCGGGTGGCGAAGGTGGCCAACCGTCTGGTCCGAGAAGGGCTGCTCTTCAAAATTCGCCGCGGAGTCTACGCAACACGAGACGCCGATACCTGGATCCTCGCCTCGCGCCTCAAAAAGAACGTTTATATTTCGATGGACTCGGTACTGGCTCGCAACGGCCTGATCGGGACGATGCCGGCACGCTCGGTTTCGGCAGTATACCCCGGTCCTCCTCAGACGCTCCGCACTCCGATCGCTCAACTGCGCTATTTCAAGATTAAGAAAGACCTCATGTTTGGCACCGTGGGAATGGCCAACGGGGTGCGGGTAGCGGATAACGAAAAGGCCTTTCTTGACATGCTGTATTACCGTAGCAAGGGCGCCCGCTTCGTTGCTGATCCAATCAAGGACGTCGATCAATGGAAGTTGGATGAAAAAAAAATTCGGCGTTATCTGAAAGCCTATAAAAATCCCAAGTTCCGGAAATTCGTCGAGGGGTTGCTGAATGGACCAAAATGAAGAGCTCCTGGCCAGGATCATGAACTTCCTGGCTGAAAAATTCAAAAATCAGTTGGTGCTCAAGGGCGGAATGCTCCTGCGGCTCTGGAATCTCCCCCGTTCGACTCAGGACTTGGATTACGTCTGGCTAAGCTCGAAAAGCCGAAAAGTTTTCGCCCAAGAGGTCAAACGCTCGTTGGGAGAGTTGGAAGGCGTCGATGTCACCGGCCTAGAAATTAATTCGCGGGGAATATTCCTCGATCTTATCGATTCCGCGAAGCGAAGGGCCAAGATCGAGATCAACGTCGAAAAGTCCACCTATCTGCCGCCCAAGCCGGCCTCCACCGCCCCGTTGGCCAGCCGTCACTCTTTACCGGCCCGCATCGTGGCAACGATGGATCCCGCCGAAGCCCTCTCCCATAAAATCGCGGCCGCCCTGGAAAGGGATTTGATTCGGGATCTCTACGATCTTGCTCAAATGGAAGCCTTGACGGCATTCGACGCGAAAACGCTGGAAGCCCGTTTGTCCCGCCTGGAGATAAGCCGCGCCAAACCAAGGAAGGTCAACCGCCGAGAGGCGGCCAGCTTGCTTCGCGAAAAAGCCGCCAAGGCTTCTCCTTCCCGCATCGAAACCGAGTTGGCGGGTATCATTCCCACGGATCAAATGGCCGGTCTTGACCTTTGGATTCGGGCTGCGGCCTCAAGGATTGCGCATCGGATCGAAACGCTTGGGACGAGTTAAAAGCCAGGGAATTAAGGGCGATCCCTACTTCCTCTTGCGGATTTCGCACCGGGCGGCGTCCGACTCGTCACCGTCATCCTTCCACCAATATTGGCCGGAATAGCTGTAACAAGAAAAATCGAATTTTTTCATGTAATTGCGGTGGGTCCAATTGAGAAAATTCTCATCCTGCTCGCCTATCGATCCTTAGTTTTGTTCTCAAACTGGGGGATTATTCTCACTTTGAGTACAAGTGAGTGGCAGGCTATATCTCAACCTATTGATATTACGGTTTAATTATTGGCACAGGCCTTGCTTTGGCCGGAGGAGGGAACTTTAACGAACTTGATACACAATGCTGGCGATCGATCGCTGGATCAACCCAACTGAAGTTTTTAGGAGAGTCTCATGGTAACGCTTTCTAAAATCGCTCTCGTCAACGTCCTCGGACAGGTACTGCCATTTCAGGTCAATCGCAATCCTGGCCCGTCGGATCCGGAACCTACGCCCTGCAGCTTCCAAATGCAGAGCGAGCCGCCTTTGGCATCAAGAACGATGCAGCGATTAATTCCCCTAGTTTTCGCCAAATCGATCCCACAAGAAACTCCGACTTGCGTTTCGTCTTTCGACGGGCTGAAGAACAAGCTGGAAAAGTTCGAAAAGGAAGCCGCTTCGCTCCACAATTCGAATTTCGAAAACAAGACTCAAGCCTTGGAAGAATTGCTGATCCTGGTCACCGACGAAGGGCAGGATGTCGATCCGAAACGATCCCAGGAATGGGAAGCGCTTTCCAATCGATGTTTCGATGCCCTGATCGACTTCGCCGATACCGACGTCGATACCGAGATTTATGAAAGATCCTCGATGCTCCAGGCCCTGAAAGCCTGGCGAAACGGCGATCTTCCGTTCGCCGCAGAACTCCTTGCGACTTATATCGAGGAAGAGGGCTACTCTCTCGATGAAGACCGGGTCGAGCTTCCCGCTCAAGTCGTGGTATGCCGGGCCCTGCTCGATAAAATCAACGGACTTAGGTTAGTTCAAGCCAATCAAGCCGCCCACTTCGCCTGGGGAAAGCAGCAGGCCTGGGAAGATAAGGTATCGTTTGATAAATTTTCCTGCCGAATAGATTGGTTGAAATGCCGCTTGGAAAGGAATCGCTTCTTGTCTTTTCATGACGCCGTGGCCCATCGCCTCGATACCGGTGAAAGCCAAACTCTTCTCCAAGCCTTGAAGCACATGCGGGGCGATGCCTCTGAGGACATTTCCAACCGGGCCTTGGCCCTGCTTTCCCAAGCGTCCACTGCATTCAACTTCGGCACCATAGATGTCGGTCGAATCATTCGCTACAGTTCCACCCTTAACCCGCACCCAGAAGACGGCGACGCCATCCTGGCTGTGGCCAATCGATTGAACCAAGGAGATAAATACAAAAAACAAGCCGCCGAAGCGCTCTACTACATAGTCTTCAACTTAAGCCAAGACGAGAACCAACGGGCCGAGGCCATGGAAGCCCTCGTGAATTTTGCAGAATGAATCCCTGACTAATCGTCTTGAAGTGAGTCTGAATATTGATCCCTTAATTCGCAATAGCGCGGATGTTTGAACTCCACCCTTTGCCCACGCTCATGGCCTTCGAGTCGGACCGCGATCGCCGGGTCTTCGGGATCGATGACGCCGTTCAGGTTGGCGTCGATCACCAGGATCTCATCTTGGAATCGGTTGAAGCCTTCGACGTCGAGCGGCCGCATCTAGCCCACCAGCTCGTAGACCTTTTGCAGCGCGCCGTCGAGGCCGTCGATCTTGGGGCCGCCGGCCTGGGCCATCTCGGCCTTGCCGCCGCCGGAGCCTCCGACCAGCGCCGCCAATTCCTTGGCCAGCTTGCCGGCGTCGAAGCGCGGGGTGAGGTCCTTGGAGACCCGGACGATCAAGGTCGCCTTGCCCTCGGCCGCCGAGCCGATGACCGAGACGCCGGAGCCGAGCTTGTCCTTCACTTGATCGGAGAAGTCGCGCAGCGATTTGAGATCGTCGATGTCGCGGCGCAGGGCCAGGACCTTGACGCCGCCGATGTCCTTGGCCTGGGCCAGGATGTCGCCGCCGCCACCGCCGCCCGAGGCCAGCTTGGCCTTGAGCTGGGAGACTTCCTTTTCGAGTTTCTTCAATTGCTCGCTCTGCTGGGTCCACTTCTCGACCGTGTCTTGGTAGCGGTCGGCCTTGGCCAGCTTGCCGAGCTGAAGCAGGGTGCTCTCCATCTCCCGGAAATTATCGAGGACCGCGGCGCCGGTGATCGCCTCGATCCGGCGGACGCCGGCGGCGACCGAGGATTCGCGGACGATCTTGAAGACCCCAATCTCGCCGGTGCGGTCGACGTGGGTGCCGCCGCAGAGCTCGGTCGAGAAGTTCTCGACCTTGAGCACCCGGACCTTGTCGCCGTACTTCTCGCCGAAGAGAGCCATCGCGCCCTGGCCCATCGCCTCGTCGTAGCTCATCTCGCGCTTTTGGACCTCGATGTCCTCGCGGATCTTCTCGTTGACCAGGTCCTCGACCTTGAGAAGCTCCTCCCGGCTCATGGGCTGGAAATGGCTGAAGTCGAAGCGAAGCCGCTCCGGCGTGACCAGCGATCCGGCCTGTTTGACGTGCTCGCCCAGGATTTGGCGAAGGGCCGCATGCAGAAGATGAGTCGCCGTGTGATTGAGCTTGGTGGCGCCGCGGGTCGAGGGATCGACCTTAAGATGGATTTCTTGGCCGACTTGGAGCTTCCCCTCCCGCACCCGCACCAAATGCGCGATCATCTCGCCGGCCGGTCTTTGGGTGTCCTTCACTTCCGCCAAGGCCTGGGGCGCGAAGATTTTTCCCTGATCGCCGACTTGGCCGCCGGATTCGGCGTAAAAGGGCGAGAATTCGGTGTAGATTTCGGCCTCATCGCCCTGCTTCACCGACTCGACACGTTTGCCGTCTTTCACGATGGCCGTGATCTGGGACATGCATTCCAAGCTTTGATAGCCTAAAAATTGGGATTGCAGCCCTTCGGCAGCCAAGGCCTGATGGACTTCTACGACCTTGGCGTCGCCTGACCCCTTCCAGGCGGCTCGAGCTTTCTCGCGCTGGCCCTCCATGTGGAGCTCGAAAGCGGGGCTGTCGACGGTCAAACCGGCCTCGGTGGCAATGGTTTCGGTCAGGTCGAGCGGAAAGCCGAAGGTGTCATAGAGTTTGAAAGCCACCGCTCCGGAAAGGCTCGGCTTGCCGGCCTTCTTCGCGGCGGCTATCTCGACTTCGATGATCTCCATTCCCTTTTCCAGGGTTTCGAGGAAGCGCTGCTCCTCGGCCCGGATCACTTCTTCGATGAACTTTTGATTGGCGACCAGCTCCGGATAGATGTCGCCCATCTCCTTCGCCAGGACCGGCAAGATCTTATAGAAGAATGGCTCGTGCAGGCCGAGCATCCGGCCGTGGCGGATCGCCCGGCGCATGATCCGGCGAAGGACATAGCCCCGACCCTCGTTGGAAGGCAGGACGCCGTCGCCGATGAGGAAGCAAGTCGCCCGGATGTGGTCGGTCACGACCCGCATCGAGATGTCGGTCGTCTCACTTTGCCGGTATTTCTTCCCGGACAGCTCTGAAATCTTGGTCAAGAGCGGGGTGAAAAGGTCGCTGTCGTAATTGCTATAGACGCCCTGCACAACGCAGGCCAGGCGCTCCAAGCCCATCCCGGTGTCGACGCTGGGCTTGGGCAGAGGCTTCAGAGTGCCATCGAAGTCCCGGTCGAACTGCATGAAGACCAGGTTCCAGATCTCCATGATCCGGCCGCTCTCGCTGCCCTGGAGGAAATCCTCCCGGCTCTTGCCTTCGGCGCCGTCGAAGTCGTAATGGATCTCGGTGCAGGGCCCGCAGGGGCCGGTCTCGCCCATGCTCCAGAAATTGTCGGCCTCGTCGAGGCGGAGGATCCGGTCGGCCGGCACCTCGCTCAACTCCTTCCAGAGAGCTTCGGCTTCGTCGTCCTCGCGGAACACCGTCACCCAGAGCCGCTTCTTGTCGAGCTTCAAGACCTTGGTCAGGTATTCCCAGGCGAAGGCGATGGCGTCGCGCTTGAAGTAATCGCCGAAGCTGAAATTGCCCAGCATCTCGAAGAAGGTGTGGTGGCGGTGAGTCCGGCCGACGTTCTCCAGGTCGTTGTGCTTGCCCGAAACCCGCATGCACTTCTGGGAGCTGGTCGCCCGCTGGGTGCCGATGTTCTCCTGGCCGAGGAAGACGTTCTTGAAGGGCACCATGCCGGCATTGGTGAAGAAGAGCGTCGGATCGCGATCCGGAACGAGCGAGGCGCTCTTGATCCGGCGGTGAGCCTGGCCTTCGAAGAATTTGAGAAAGGATTCGCGGATTTCCGAGGATTTCATACAGAATCGAGCCTAGCAGGGCCGCGCGGACGGGGCAACCGGTCATTCCCGTAGGGGCACCCCTTGCGGGTGCCCAATCTGCGGCGATCGCAAGATCCTCGCCTCGGGCACCCGCAAGGGGTGCCCCTACGATTACGCCCGCTTCTTTTCCGGCTCCGGCGCGGTCTTTTCGGCCTTTTCAGCCTTGGGCGCCCCGGCCAAGCCGTAGTGCTCGCGGAGCTTGGCTTCGATCTCTTCGGTGACCTTGGGGTTGGTCTTGAGGAAGTCCTTGGCGTTGTCCCGGCCCTGGCCGATTCGCTCCTTGCCGTAGCTGAACCAGGAGCCGGTCTTGTCGATCAGCCCGCTGTTGGAGGCCAGGTCGAGGAGATCGCCCTCGCGCGAGACGCCCTCGCCGTACATGATGTCGAACTCGACCTCGCGGAAGGGCGGCGCGACCTTGTTCTTCACGATCTTGACCCGGGTCCGGTTGCCGACCACTTGGTCGCCGACTTTGATCGAGCCGATGCGCCGGATGTCCATCCGCACCGAGGCATAGAACTTGAGGGCGTTGCCGCCGGTGGTGGTCTCGGGGTTGCCGAACATGACGCCGATCTTCATCCGGATCTGGTTGATGAAGATCACCAGGGTGTTGGACTTGTTGATCAGGGCGGTCATCTTGCGGAGGGCCTGGCTCATCAGCCGGGCCTGGGCGCCCATCTGGGCGTCGCCCATCTCGCCCTCGAGCTCGGCCTTGGGCACCAGAGCCGCGACCGAGTCGATGACGATGACGTCGATGGCATTGCTCCGAACCAGGGCCTCGGCGATCTCCAAGGCCTGCTCGCCGCTGTCGGGCTGGCTGACCAAGAGGTCCTCGGTCTTGACGTTCAATTTCTTGGCGTACTGGACGTCGAGGGCGTGCTCGGCGTCGATCACCGCGCAAACGCCGCCCTTGCGCTGGGCTTGGGCGATGATCTGCAAGGCCAAGGTCGTCTTGCCGGAAGATTCGGGTCCGTAGATTTCGACCACCCGGCCCTTGGGCAGGCCGCCGACGCCGAGCGCGATGTCGAGCGAGATCGACCCGGTCGGCACCACCATGTCCGCCGACATGCCCTGAAACTCGACTTCGCCCAGGCGCATGATCGAGCCTTTGCCGAATTGCTTTTCGATGCCGCTCAGGGTGAGGGCGATGGCTTTTTCTTTTTCGGTGTTTGGAGCCTGGGACATAGGCTTCTCCTCGAATTTGGATTTAGAAAGGTTTAATTGAATTAGGTCTCTCGCTTCTTCTTTGTCAATCCGGTTTTTCGAAACCGATGCGGGGAATCGGCTTGTCCGGCGGCTGCATCAATTGCCGGATCGCGTCGAAGACGATTTTGAATTGGGAGTCGTACTTTTTCTCCAAAGACCTCAGCTTTTCAGCAAAGTCCCGGTGAGTTATCAACAGCTCCCGCAACTGTACGAAAGCTCGAACCACCGCGATACTGGTCTCAACCGCTTGGGGACTTTTCAGAAGGTTGGCGACCATCAGGGCTCCGTGCTCGGTGAAGGCATGGGGAAGAAACGGGGAATACTTGAGCCTTTTGAGGTGGTCGCAAAATGCGACCACCTCGGATTTTTCATCCTCGGTAAGTTGAAAGGCGAAATCTTCGGGAAATCGATCGGCATTGCGCTTGAGCTGTTCTTTAAGCCGTTTCGTGCTGACATGATAGAGTTCAGCAAGATCGGCATCGATAAGAACTCGGCGGCCCCTCAAGACTAGGATTCGGCCGCCAATGTTTTTAGCTGTCAGAGGGCTCTTCATGGCCTGGGATGCAAGCAAGAACCGTACCTCGGAACAACATTGAGGTTTTTTGAGGACGGTCGTCCGAAAATCCTACAACCCGAGCAGAATCCGCCGCACTCGGTCCAGGGCTGCGGCCGCGGTGATCTGCTTGAAGCGCAGCCGGTCGAAGGGAAAGAAGAACTTTTGCTCCCATTGGCCCTCGGGATGGGCGACGGCGATGTGGACCGTGCCCACCGGTTTGGTTTCGCTGCCGCCGGAAGGGCCGGCGATCCCGGTGATGCCGATGCCGAAGTCGGCGCCGCTGGTGCGGCGGATGCCTCGGGCCATTTCCAGCGCCACTTCGGAGCTGACCGCACCGTGGGCGTCGAGCGTCTTTTTGAAAACTCCGAGCCGGGCCATCTTGGCTTCGTCCGAATAAGTCACCGCCCCCTCCAAAAAGCAGAGGCTGGCGCCGGGCACGTCAGTGATCAGGTTGGCCACTAGCCCGCCGGTGCAGGATTCGGCCGTGGCCAGCTTGAGCTTGCGATCGTTGAAGAGCTGGACCACCGCTTCCTCCAGGCTGAAATCGTCCTCGCCGAAAACCACCGGCCCGAGGGCCGCCTTCACCTTTTGGGTCGCGGCCTCCAAGCGCTGCCGGGCGAGGCCGGCGTCGAGCTCGGCGACCTGAAGGCGGACGTCGATGGTCGGGAAGCGGACCCGAAAGCCGACCACGGCCCCCTCGATCTCCCGCTCGGCGTTCTGCAGGGGCCGCAGCATCTGATCCATCTGACCTTCGGGCAGACCGAAACAGCGCAAGACCTTGCGCAGCCGCACTTCCTTTCCCAGCTCCGATTCGATGAGCGGCAGGAAGCGTTTCTCGAACATCCGCTGCATTTCCTTGGGCACGCCCGGGAAAAAGGCCAAGGCGCTTTTGCCCTCCCGCCAAAAAGCTCCGGGCGCGGTCCCCAAGTCATTGATCAATGGCGTCGAACCCTGGGGGAGCCAGGCCTGCTTTTCCTGATTCGGGGTGAGGGTCCGGCCCAGGGCGGCGAAGAAACCGCGAATCCGTTCCAGGCTCGGCTCGTCGACCTGCAAGGGCCGGCCAAAGGTCCGCCCGGCGACCTCCAAGGTGAGATCATCGACGGTGGGTCCCAAGCCGCCGGTCACCAGGACCAGGTCGGCCCGGCCGACGGCCCGGCGCAGCCCATCGGCGATCAAGGCTTCGTCGTCGGGCACCGCGCTGTGAAAACGCACCTCGCCGCCGCGCTCCCGCATCCGTTGGGCCAGCCAGCCGGCGTTGGAATTGACGATGTCGCCCTCGACCACCTCGTTGCCGGTGGCCAGGATTTCCACGATCATGAGATTCCCCAAATCAGCATGACGAGCTGAAGGCTCAAATTGGCGAAGACGCCAGCCAGGACGTCGTCCATCACGACGCCCCAACCACCGCCCCATTTTTTGTCAATATAGCGGATGGGCCAGGGCTTCGCGATATCGAAGAGCCGAAAAAAAATGAAGGAAAGCAGCGCGGTCTTGGCGCTGAAGGGAACGAAGACGACCGCGACCAAATAGCCGGCCACTTCGTCGATGACGATGCTCGAGCTGTCGTGGCTGCCGGTCGCCCGCTCGGCGATTTGGCTGATCAAAACCGCGAAAAGGGTGAAAGCCGCCACCCCAGCCGCGAACTGGGGCCAAGGCCAATGCCGGCCCAGGTAAAAAAACAGGACTCCCCAAAGGGTTCCGTAGGTGCCGGGCGAGCCGGGGATGAATCCCAGACCCAGGCCGGAGCTGAGACAGAGGGCGAGGCGACGCATGCCTGCGTCATAACTGGAAGATGGCCACTTGTCATCCCGAGCGTAGCGCGAGGGATCCACTATGGATCTACTTAGCGCTGAGGCTATCCGTAGTGGATTCCTCGGCCCTTTGGGCCTCGGAATGACATTTCCCGCATAAAAGATTGACGATTCTGCCCAATTCTTCTTAAATCCTTCCCTCGTTTTAGCCCGTTTTGAGGGCTACCCACTTTTATCCCGAAGGGAGAGATCGTCCATGAAAGTCCGTGCCATTCTCATGAGTTCCTGTCTTGCATTCTCCGTTGCCGCCTGCGGCTCGGGGGGCAGCGCGCCGGGCGCCGGCGATCTCGAAAAGCACCTCAATCAGGGCAAGGAGCTCGCGACCTTGGGTCCGGTCTCCATCGACGAGGGCTACCTCGAGGTTTTAAGCCGGGTGAATCCCAACATTTCGGCCCAACTCAAGAATCCGGCCGGCAAGAAGCGCCTGATCGACAGCCTGCTTGAGCAGGAGCTGCTCTATAAAGAAAGCATCAACCGCGGCTTGGCCAGCAAGCCCGAGGTCCAGGAGAAAGCCGCCCTCTACGAGCGGGTGATCTTCGCCCAGGCGGTGCTGGACGACGCGGTCGACCAGAAGGCCAAGGGCTACTACGACGCCAACAAAGACAAAGAATTCTCCCGGGTCAAGCTGGCCCACATCCTGATCAAGACTCAAACCCCGCCGCCAGGCGCCGATAAGGCCAAGACTCCGCCGGCTCCGGCCGGCTTGAGCGAAGCCGATGCCTTGAAAAAGGCCCAGGAAGCCAAGGCCAAGCTGGCCGCCGGCACCGCCTGGGAAGTGGTGGTCACCGAATACTCCGACGACCGCGGCAGCAAGGCCCGGGGCGGCGAGATCGGGCTGGTGGCCCGCGGCGACCGCCGCGCCGACCGCTTCGGCTGGGGCGACATGATCGAGAAGTCCTTCACGATGAAGGCCGGCGAGATCAGCGATCCGATCCTGGCCAAGGACGGGTATCACATCGTCAAGGTGATCGAAGTCGCCCAAGTCGCGCCCTACGAAGAAGTCCAGAACACCATCAAGTTCAAGCTTCGCTCCCAAGTGAAGAACGAGCTCATGGCCTCGCTGACCGGCGGCAAGAGCATCGAATACAAAGATGACAGCCTCAAAGCCGCCGCCAGCGCGCCGGCTCCGGGCACCGCCGCCATCGATGCCGCCACTGACGCCATGCAGGGCCCGGGA
>DATEDP010000049.1 GCA_035281585.1 bacterium | reverse complement strand
GGCAGCAAGCCCCGGATCAAGGTCAGGTAGCTGAAGAAATTCACCTCGAAGAGGCGGCGGATGTCGCCGTCCTCCAAGTTCTCGAATTTTCCGTAGAGCCCGATGCCGGCATTGAGGACCAAGCCGTCGAGCTTATCCAGGCGCTCGAGACGCTGGAGCAAGCTCTTCACCGCTGCGGGATCGCCGAGATCGCAGGGTTCGTAGCGGCAGGGAACCGTCGCACTCAACTCGTCGCTGAGGGCCTTCAGGCGGTCGGCGCTGCGGGCCACCAAGATAAGGCCGGCGCCATGGGAGGCGAAGTGCCGGGCCAGGTGTTCGCCGATGCCCATCGAGGCGCCGGTGACGAGGATGGTCTTGCCGGAAAGCTTAGAACTGGAAGCTGTAGCCAAGCGTCACCTGCACGGCCCGCATGTCCAGGCCGTCGTTGAGCATGCCGCGATAAGCCGCGCCGACGCCGATGGTGCTGCCGCCGAATTTGTATTCGACGCCGCCGCCGGTGGCGAAGGTGAAGTTGACGTCGTCTTGGATCGGAAAGCCGAAATCGGAATAATCCAAGACGTAAAAACCGAGGGTGCCCTCGATGTAGGGCCGGAACTTGGTCCGCAAGGGCGTCACCTTGACGCCGCCTTCCAGCATGAAGAAGAAGGTCGTCGGCTCGAAGAAACCTTGGGCATTGCCGATGGCCTGGCCCATCCGGATCATCGGCGAGATATAGCCCTTGAAGTTATAGCCGCCGAAGAAGCTGAAATAGTACTGCGGGCCCATGAAGTCATCGCTGGTCCCGACGAAAAAGAGGACGCCTTGGTCGCTCCCGATGAACCAGCCGCTGCGGTGCTCGGGGTCCGATTCAACCGGCCGCGGGGCTTGCCCCGGATAGGGCCGGCCGTAATCGTCGGGCTGGGCCAGGGCCGGAACGGCCGCCGCTAGAGTCAGAAGACAGCAAAAGAAGAAGAGGAATTTTTTCATGAAGGGGCTCCCATCGAAGGCCGGGCCATTCTTGCGGAAGCTCCCTTTGAAGTCTATGAAAATGTCGCTAAAGCCCCGGCAGGCCGGTCCGGATCGTGTAAGCCGCCTCGACCGGGGTCACGAAGATCTTGCCGTCGCCGATCTTGCCGGTGAAGGCGGCATTGCGGAGAATCTTCACGACCTTCTTCTCCTCGCCGTCCTCCACCACGATCATCAGGCAGGTCTTGTGGAGCTCCAGATAATGGACCCCGTCCTTCTTCACTCCCTTCTGCTTGCCGCGGCCAATGACCTCCCAGCGGGTGTAAGAAACGAAACCGTGCTTTTCCAGGGCATGAATGGCCTTCTCCTCGCGCTCGCTGCGCAGGATGGCCCGGATCATCTGCATCTTAATCTCCTGCCGCCGGCAGGACGAAGATCCGGCCGTCGCCGAAAGTTTTGCTGCGATTTTTGGCGATGAGTTGTTGGATGAGCTTGGCGAGATCCTTCTCCTCGACCAGCGCCGAAAATTTGGTTTTTCTCAGGTAGGAGGAGCTGCGGCTCTTGAGCCGGAACCAGGAGCGGAAGAACTGCTGGCCCATCTCCTTGCCGCGGCCGAAGACCGAATGGCGGCTGACGAAGAGGGCGCCGCTCTTGAACAGGGCTTCCTCGGTTTCCAAGGCTTTCTCCGGCCGGACGATGGCGATCACTTCCTTAAGCGCCATGCGTCGATTTTTCCCTCAAAGCCCGTTGCACCAGCCGCGGAGCGAAACCCGGACCCTCGCTCCAACGTCCCCAACTTTGCCCCAAATGGAAGAGCCAGATTGACAATTTTCTTCCCATGAGCTTTTCGATATCCAAGATCCGTGCCAGCAAATTTAGGCATTTTATTGGCCTTTTCTCGTTTCTTTGCCTATTGCATGGCCCGCGAAATCGGCGTGTGATGAAAGTCTAGGCAATCATGGCAAAACATTTCCTCCGCCTTTTACTTCTCCTGCTTCCGCTGACGGTCCAAGCCTCCGGCGAAGCCTCGGTGTCGGCGCTGGCCGACCGGGTTCAGAGCCTTTACGAAGGCGCTCAAGATCTCTCGATGGACTTCGATCA
>DATEDP010000048.1 GCA_035281585.1 bacterium | reverse complement strand
CCTCGCTGAAGTGCGCGAAGCCCAAGGCCAAGCGGTAGGGAATTTGGACCTTGGGAGCTCGTAGGCCGGTGAGACGGGAGAGCTCCTGCAGGATTTCGCGGAGGGTGAGATTCTGGTGACCGAGGATATAGCGCTCGCCGGGCCGGCCCTTTTCGGCTGCCAAAAGATGGCCCTGGGCGCAGTCTTCGACGTCGATCAGGTTGAGGCCGGTGTCGATGTAGGCCGGCATCTTTCGGTTGAGGAAGTCGAGGATCATCTTGCCGGTCGGCGTCGGCTTGACGTCGCAGATCCCGACCGGAGCGCTGGGATTGACGATGACCAGCGGGAGGCCCTTGCGATAAAAGCTGATGGCCTCCTGCTCGGCTAAGAATTTGGAGCGCTTGTAGTGGCCTTTGCAGTCGAAAAGCGAGATCGGCGTGTCCTCGTCGCCGGGCTGGCCGTTCTCCGGGATACCGACCGCGCCGACGGTCGAGGTATAGACCACTCGACCGACATTGGCCTGAAGGGCGGCCTTGAGGATGTTGTGAGTGCCTTCGACGTTGGAGGCGTAGATCTCCCGCGGGTCGGGGTTGAAGAAGGTGTATTGGGCCGCGACGTGGTAGACCTCGTGGCAGCCATGGACCGCCGGCGCCAGGCTTTCGGGCTTGCGAAGGTCGCCGTAAAACAGCTCGACGCCGAGCCCGCTCAGCAGCTTGGGATTGGAGTGGCGGCGGGCCAGCACCCGGACCTGCCTTCCATTCCGAATGAGGGCGCGGGCGACGGCATTTCCAACGAATCCGGTGGCTCCGGTGACAAGGGCGATGGGTCGGCTCATAAACCGGCGCAATATAGCCACGTCGTCCCGGAGCGTCGAGGTGTTTTTACCCGCTCGGGCCAAGGCCGACCGGCACGGCCAAATCATTCGAATTTATTGAATTTATAATAAAAAAGGCCTCGCAAGTCCGTTGGGTTCTTGCGAGGCCTTGAGCCTATTGGAAAAGGGGGGAGATGATAGGTCTAGCTACGCCCCGCTCTTCCGAAAGTTTCAGCCAATCTCATTTATTTTAAGAATTCGCAGCCGGCCGGGGGCTCGGTGCCCAGCAAGTTGGGGCAATCGACCTTGGCGATGCTGTCGAGACAGGCGTCCAGCTTCTTTCGGGAGGCCTCTACCTTCAGGTTTTCCTTGGAAGAATCCAGAGCGGCCTTCATGGTCTTGCGACATTCCTCCTCGTTGGGCATGAGGCCGGGTTGGCAGACCACCACCCGTTTGCACATGGCGCCGACCACCTCTTCCAGGACTTTTTCAGGTTTCACCGAGCAGGCCGACCCGAAGAGGAGGGCGGACAGTAGGGTTAAGGGCAGAATCTTGCGAAGCATAGGGTCTTCCTTTCTTGGTTTCGGAATTTCTTTCGGACTTGCAGGCTCTGGGAGACGAAGATACAAGACCTCGTCAGAAAGAGACAATTTATTTTCTGAAAGGATTGACCATGCGAAAGATCCTGATTTTGGCGCTCATGCTCAGTTTCTTTGGAAGCCTGCCGCTTCGGGCCGAGGAAGAAGTCGCGGCTCCGACTGAAGCCAAGGCCGCACCGGCCCTGACGCCCAAGCAAGTCTCCCAGGAGATGGCCGAGGTCTGGTGCGCCAAGATGGAGCAATGCTCCCAGGACAAATCCATGAGCGTGAAGGAATGCCAAAAGATTCTGTTCAAGAGCTTCAAGACCGGCTTCGATCGCCAGCCCAAGGATCGGCCGATCCAACTCGAGCGGCCGGGTTTCGATCAGTGCAAGACCAATGTCGCCAAGGGAAGCTGCGAGAGCTTGAAGGGCGCCAAGTCCCTACCGGGCTGCGAGTTCATCAGCCTGCTCGGCCAACAATAAGGGGCGAATCCGGCTCCATCGACCGCCCAAAAATCCTTAGCCAGATAACCTAGAACCGGACCTTCATCGCCGACATGTCCTCGGACAGGATCGTCTTGGCCCGGGCCATGGCCTGGGGCAGCAGGCTGTTGATGAAATAACGGGCCGACTTGACCTTGCCTTCGAGGAAACGGGCCTCGTCGTTCTCGGTGCAGATCTTGGCTTTTTGTTCCTCGGCGGTGGCACCCTGGGCTTTCCAAATTTCCTCGAGCTTGGCCAAGGCCAGGATGGCGTGGTCGAGCATGAGATAGCCCAAGAGGACGTCGCCGAAGTTATAAAGATAAGGCACGGCATGGAGCTGGGGCGAAATGACGTTGCCGCCCATTCCCCACTCGACGAACTTCATCGTCACTTGTCCCAGCGAATCGACCGATTTCTTCAAGGCGGCGGCTTCGCCGGCGAAGGCCGGGTTCTCGCCGGCCTTGGCGCAGAAGGCGCTCAGCTCTTCGTAGAATTCGCGGAAGTATTCGCCGTTCTTCTGCCCGAGCTTGCGGCCGATCAGATCGAGGGCTTGGATGCCGTTGGTTCCCTCGTAGATCGAAGAGATCTTGACGTCGCGCATGTACTGCTCGACCGGGTATTCGGCGATGTAGCCGTAGCCGCCGTAGACCTGCATGGCCAGCTCGGTCACCTTGAAGCCGAAATCGGTGCAATAAGCCTTGCAGACCGGCGTCAGCAGGCTGAGGCGGCCGGCGTATTTTTCCTTCTTCACCGGATCGGTTTCGGTCACTTCCTTATCATCGAGGTAGGCCGAGTAGAGGAGGAGGGCGCGGAAGCCTTCGGTATAGGCCTTCATCGTGATCAGCATCCGCCGGACGTCGGGGTAGTCGAGGATCAGGGTCTTGCCGCCCTGGGTTCGGACCTTGGCATAGTCGACGGCGCTCTCGTAGGCCGCCGAAGCGGTGGCCGCGCCTTGAAGGCCGCAGGCGATGCGGGCTTCGTTCATCATCTGAAACATCATCGGCATGCCCTTGCGCTGCTCGCCGACCAGGTAGCCGATGCAGTTGCCTTCGTCGCCGAAGCTGAGCGTGCAGGTCGAGGAACCCTTGATGCCCATCTTGTGCTCGATGTTCACGGTCTTGACGTCGTTGAATTGCCCGAGGCTGCCGTCGGCATTGACCCGGTACTTGGGGACGACGAAGAGCGAGATGCCCTTGGTGCCGGCCGGATCGCCTTCGACCCGGGCCAGGACCAAATGAATGATGTTCTCGGTCAGGTCATGGTCGCCGCTGGAGATGAAGATCTTGGTGCCCTTGATCTTGTAGTGGTCGCCTTCCTTGACCGCGCTGGTCGAGAGATCGCCGACCGCCGAGCCGGCCTGGGGCTCGGTGAGGCACATCGTGCCGCCCCACTTGCCGCTATACATGTTGGGGACGTAAGCCTTGGCCAAATCCTCGACGCCGAATGCCTCGATCAAGTGGGCGGCGCCGCGGGAAAGGCCGCTGTACATCGAGAAGGCCACGCAGCAGCCGACGAAAAACTCGGTGGCCGCCATCGTCAGCGAGACCGGCAGGCCCATGCCGCCGTAAGTGCTGGGCACGTCCATCGCGATGAAGCCGTTGGCCGCGAAATGTTGGTAGGCCTCCTTGAAGCCCGGCGGCGTTGTCACCTTGCCGTCGGCCAATTTACAGCCGACCTCGTCGGACTTTTTGAAGAGCGGGTCGATCTCCTTCTGGGCGAATTTGAGGGCTTCGCCCAAGATGGCGGCAAACTCATCGCGGCCGTAGCCCGAAAATTTCTCGCTTTGTCCGAGGTCCTGTATCTTAAGGTAATCGAAAAGGTTGAATTCGACGTCGCGATAGTTCACTTTGTAAGACATGTTTCCTCCGTCTTCGAGCGCTCTCAGAGCGCGGTCCTATAGCGGTTTGCGGGGACGATGGCAAGAAGGGAGAGTTGAATGATCCCACGCCGGCTAGCGGTGATTTTCGGGGCTTTTTTGGCAATTTTGGCACCCCTTTCGGCCTCGGCGCAAGGGGCCTGGCAGCAGCGGGCCCAAGGCCTGGCCAGCAACGGCGCGATTCTAGCCGTCGACGAAAAGGGCAAGATCCTTTTTTCCTACAATGCCGACAAGCCTTTCATCCCGGCCTCGACTCTCAAGGTGCCGACCGCCTTGGCGGCGCTCGAGACCTTGGGCAAGGGCTACCGCTTCAAGACCGATTTCTTCATCGACGGGAACGGCGATCTCTACATCAAAGGTTACGGCGACCCCTTCCTGGTCTCGGAGGAGTTCCCGCTCATCGTCCAGGCCTTGAAAGGGAAAGGCCTTTCGGCGGTGCGGAACATGGTCCTCGACGGCTCCTACTTCGGGCCCGACTGCCAGGTGCCGGGCCTGGCCGGCTCGCTCAATCCCTACGATGCCTTCAACGGAGCCCTGCTCGCCAACTTCAATACGATCAACGTCGTCAAGTCGGCCACCGGCGAGGTGCAAAGCGCCGAACCCCAGACCCCGGTCACCGAGATCACCCGCACCCTGGCGATGGCGGCTCCGCCCGGGAAAAGCCGGATCAACGTCGCCAATCACGCCAAGGAGGCCGCCCTTTATCCGGGATATTTGCTGAAGGAGTTTCTGGTCCAGCAAGGCGTGCCGGTTTCGGGATCGGTCAGCTTGGGCGCGGTCCCGGCGGGCGCCAAGCCTCTGCTCGCCTACGCTTCGAGCAAGAACCTCGTCCAAGTCTTGGAGCCGGCGCTGAAGTTCTCCCAGAATCTCATCATGAACCAGCTCCTCCTGACGATGGGCGCCGAGAAGTTCGGCGCGCCGGCCTCGCTGGCCAAGGGCAAGAAGGTGCTGGAGGATTACCTGAAGTCCTTGGGCTTGCAGAACTTCAACGTCGAGGAGGGCTCGGGAATCTCGCGCAAGAACTACATCACCGCGCTGGAAATGGACAAAGTCCTGGTCCGCTTCTTCCCTTATTATCAGCTGCTGCCGGTGAAGAACGGGATGTGGGTCAAGACCGGCACCTTGACCGGCGTGTCGAGCTTGGTCGGCTATTTCCAGTCGAACAGCAACGGTTGGGTTCGCTTCAGCATCATTCTCAATCAGCCGGGCAACCAGCGCGACGCGATCGCCCAGCTGCTCTTGGCCAATTTGCAGTAGGGGCGACCCTTGCGGTCGCCCTCTGCGCGAACGGCGTTTTCTAGATGGGGCACCCGCAAGGGGTGCCCCTACCTTTTGATGAGCTTTCCCAAATAATACCCCGCCGGCAGCATCGCCAGCCAAACCCCGGCCAGGGTCCACCCGCCGCCGCCGAGCCAGCGAGCCGCTCCCCAAGCCGGCAGCCAGCCGGCGAGGATTCCGGCGGCCAAGCCCCACCAGCGGTAGGACTTGCGGGTCACCTTGACCCCGAGATCGCCGAACATTTGAGTGAACTGGTACATTAGGCGGCCGAGAATTTCTCCGCGGCCCGGGTGAAGGCCGCTTTCAATTCCTGGTAAGTCTTTGTCACCTCGAATTGGGGATACTCCTGCACGATCTTTTCCGGCGGCGAGAAGAAGATCCCGACGTCGGCGGCCTCGAGCATGCCGACGTCATTATAGGAGTCGCCGGCGGCCGCGATTTTGAAGTTGAGGTCGCGCAATTTCTTCACCGCCTCGCGTTTCTGGTCTTTGAGCCGCAACTGGTAGTCGACGATCCGCCCGCTCTTCTCGACTTTGAGGTAGTGGCAGAAGAGGGTGGGGAAGTGGAGCTGCTTCATCAGGGGCTGGGCGAATTGGTAGAAAGTGTCGGAAAGGATGATGACCTGAAACTCCGACTGCAGCCAGTGCAGGAAGTCCTGGGCGCCCTCGAGCGGGGCCATGGTCGCGATCACTTCCTGGATGTCCTGGAGCTTGAGGTGGTGCTTATCGAGGATTTGGAGCCGCTGCTTCATCAGGACGTCGTAGTCCGGAACGTCGCGGGTGGTGAGGCGCAGCTCCGGGATCTTGGTCTTTTCGGCGACATTGATCCAAATTTCCGGGACCAGAACCCCCTCAAGGTCGAGACAGGCAATCATAAATTCTCCTTGCAGCGGGTCCTAACATGTCGGCCGAATTCTTCAACCTTCAATTGGCGGTGTCGCTATCGCCGCCGAAGTAGCGCCGATAGCGTTCGGCGTCGCGGCTCTGCTCCGGCGTGAGCGCGTCTTGGACCGGCGGCAGCAGGAGGACGCTGCCGTCGCTTTGGGGCAGGACCTCGAGGTAGCGCTCGCCTTCGATGCATTGCCCGCGATCGCGGACCTTGAATTCCAGCGCCGTCCGGTTGGCCGCATCGGTCGGCACGCAGACGAACCGGGTTTGAAAAGGATTGGCCGGGGCCATGCTCGGCGCGGCCGTAAGCAAGAGCAGCCAAGCCAAGGAAAGTTTCTTCATTGTCCGCTCCAACTTAAAGGACAGCTCTCGAGCAGTGAATCGCCCTGCATTTCGCGGCGGCAGTAATCCAGGGCCCGCTGCTCGGCGTCGATGCAATTCTCCCGGCCTCGGGCGGTGATCTCCCCCTTATAGGTCGGAAGGCTGAGCTTCACGCCGAGCGGATTGAACTCGGCCTTGGCCAAACAGGTGAAGTGCCAAAGCGGGTCAGCGCTGAATCGATTCTTGGCCGGCCAGTTCAAAGTGAGGGGAGGATAGAAGCGAAGCGAGGTCGCGGTCGGGATGAGGGCCATCGCTCCCTTGGGTTCTTTGCCGAAGATGACGATGTAGCGCTTGGCCTCCGGCGGGCAGTCGGCGTCCTGCTCGATGGCGGTGAAGGTCAGCCCGTCCTCCTCGACGCGTTGGACGCACATTCTTCGCTCCTGCGGGAGGCCGTAGGCATAGTCCTCATTCCAAGCTCGAGCCGAAGCGCCCGGCCAAAGGAAGGCGAGGAGGAAGGCCAGCCCCCAACGGCTCCTTCGCTTGCCCAAGAATGTGTGGAGTAAATGCCTCATCATTGCGCCGAGATTTTTAGCCGATATATTGTACAATAAAATAATTCATTGATTTCAAATGGTTATATTGGATTTGGAAAGCTTTTGCCAGATAACAATTTTGGCACCGCCCTTGCTTAATATCTTTTAAAGTTTCACAGCTTTCGGTTAAGATTTCATCAGCTCAGGAGAAAATTTCATGGCTACCATTATTAATCCCCAGATTTCGTCGGTTTCCCCCGCGACGGGCACTGAAGCCGCCCCCCCGATTTCCACCGGGAATCCCGGAACCGGCTCCGAGATCGGGAATTTGCCCGCTCCTGATTTGAGAAAATTCAACGCTTTGACCTCGAGCCGGTCCCCGGTCTCCCGCAGCATTCTCGGCCGGTCGGTGGGCAACGTCGCCGAGATCAACGCCGGCGGCGTGCGCGGCACTCCCAACGATTTGGTCGAAAAGGTCTTGGAGCACGAGCCGCCGCTGGGTCTGCTTGATGCAGCGCTTCGCTAATAGCTTGTAGAAGGCCTTCGAGGAATAATGAACAAGAAAGAGCAACCGCCTCTCAAGGACTACGAAGATTTTCGCCGCCGGGTCTTGGCCATGCCCCGCGATCAGCAAATCAAGGTTCTCACCAAGGCCTTCGATCTCATCTACGACAAGCTCGACGACAATGTTTGGCGCACCATCGCCACCGCGATCAAGCATGCCAAGGATTCGGGCCTCGAAGGCCATGAAGATTTCAAGATCGAAGAAAAAGACCTCAAGAATCTCACCCACATCCAAGACGGCTATCGCAAAAAATAAGGTTGTAAGGCACTTCTGACCCTGGGTAAGATAAACCATGGTTAAAGTCACCGGTCCCACCGGCCAGCAGGCGCCTGCGCCCGCGACTCCGTCCGACGCTCCGGCTCAGCCGGCGGCGGCCAAAGACGCGCCGGCGGCTCCGGCCAAGCCCGCAGCCGATGCCTTCGCCCAGGCGGCCGGCGGTTTGCTCGGCTATAAGTCCTCGCCGCTGGTTTCGGGGGCGGTGAAGATCTTTTCCGACGGGGTCATGTTCCCTCCCAATTTGGTCGACCCCAAAGATCCGCGCAACGATCCCAAATACCTCCGCTTGCTCGCCGCTGTTTTGGGTTTGGACGAGTTGGAGCATTATTTTTACTCGCTGGAGGGCGAGAAGCAGGAAGAATACCTCGCCCACAAAGCTAAACAGCGCGAAGAGAAGCTCGCCAAGGTCGAACGCGAGAAGGAAGAGAAGCGCCGCCAAAAAGCGGGCGCCGAAGCCGAGCCGGCCAAAGATGAAGGCGACGAAGAAGAGTAACCGGCAATTCCAGGAAAATTTTCCCTTAATTCACGTGTTTTGAGAATCGCATCCCCAGCGTGGACGTTCTCTCATGCGAAAAAGCAACATCATCTATCTCATTTGGGCGGTGGTCACGATCGGGGCGATCTATGCCATCATTCAATACGGCAATCGGCTTCAGGCGCCGGCGGCCTTGCCCAAGCAGTGGGCCTTGCAAGTGTCGCCCCATTGCCCGATCTTCGCCAAGGCCGACCCCGCGATGTCGATCAAACAGTCCGGCGAAACCTTGGAAGTCCTGATCCTCCAAGTCCCCCAGCTCAACCTGCACGGAAAATTGAAGCGCGACGGAAGCTTTAGTTTCGCCGGCGAGACCCGCGGCTTGTCCAGCCTGGGCTGCCGCCGTGGAAAGCTTCTCTGGGTGGGAAAGGCCGGCCGCGATTCGATCGAGGGCGCCTTTCAGGTCCAAGGCGAGCATTGCCAAGTTTGTCCCCAACCCATCCAAGTGAGCGGGCGGCCCCGATGACCGAGCTATTCCACAATCCCTTGGCCCTGCTCCTGGTGCAAGCGATCCTCATCGTGCCCTTGGCCCGTTTCTTGGGCAATCTCTGCACCAAGATCCATCAGCCGATGGTGATCGGCGAGATCCTGGCCGGTTTGATGCTGGGGCCCTCCTTCTTTGGCTGGCTCTTCCCCCAGGCCTACGCCGTTTTGTTTCCGCCGGAGTCTTTTCAAGGGCTGCATCTGCTCAGCCAAGTCGGCTTGATCTTCTTCATGTTCCTAGTGGGGCTGGAGTTCAATCCCAAGCTATTGCGGGGCCATGGCGAGGCGGCGGTGGCGGTGAGCCATTCCAGCATCATCACGCCGTTTTTGCTCGGGACTTTGCTGGCGATCTACCTCTATCCCAAGCTTTCCGACGACAGCGTGCGTTTCGGCCCTTTCGCGCTCTTCATGGGGGCGGCGATGTCGGTCACGGCTTTTCCGGTCCTGGCCCGGATTCTCAACGAGCGCAAGCTCACTCAAACCAAGATCGGGGCGATGGCCTTGACTTGCGCGGCGGTCGATGACGTCACGGCCTGGCTCATGCTGGCCTTCGTCATCTCGGTGGTGAAGGCGACCGGCCTTTGGCACCTCTTGACGATCTTGGCGCTCACCACGGGCTACATCTTGTTCATGGTCCGGTTCATCCGGCCGCTGCTGCGACGCTTCGAGAAGCGCTATAGCACCCGCGAAGGCCTTTCCCAGAACGCGGTCAGCATCATCTTTTTGCTGCTCTTGCTGTCGGCCCTGGCCGCCGAGCAGATCGGGATCCACGCTCTCTTCGGGGCCTTCTTCCTGGGCGCGATCATGCCAAACGAAACCGGCTTCGTCCGCCATCTCTCCGAAAAGATCGAGGACATCGCGGTTCTTTTCCTGCTGCCGCTGTTCTTCGCTTATACCGGCCTCCGCACCCAGATCGGGCTCCTCGACACGCCCGAGCTTTGGGGCCTGGCCGGCTTGATCTTGCTGGTCGCCTGTCTCGGCAAGTTCGGCGGGAGCTTCGGCGCGGCCAAGCTGATGGGAGTCGGGCTGCGCGAATCGGCGGCCATCGGCATCCTGATGAACACCCGGGGATTGATGGAGCTGGTGATCATTTCGATCGGCCTCGATTTGGGCGTCATTTCGCCGGCTCTTTTCACGATGCTGGTCTTGATGGCGCTGGTCACGACCTTCATCACCAGCCCGCTGCTTCACTGGGTCTATCCGACCGAGCGATTTCACGGCGTCGTCGAAGTCCCGCTGGAGAAAGAGAAACCCTTCACGATCCTGGTGTCGATCGCGCTGCTTCGCGCCGGCGGGGGCTTGCTCAAGATCGCCCGGGCCTTGGCCGGGGCCGGCTCGAGCCGGCTTTATGCCCTGCATTTGGTCAAGACCAGCGAGCGGCCCTCCTATTACGTCAAGGGCTCGGACGCGATGGAGGAATATTCCCAGCTTGCGCCGGTGCTGGAGCCCTTCCGCCACAGCGGGCTTGACTTGCGGCCTTTGAGCTTTCCAACCAACGACCCGGCCGAAGATATCGTCGAAGTTGCGCGGGCCAAGGCCGCCGACCTGGTCCTGCTCGGTTGGCATAAGCCGATTCTCGGTCAGACCGTGCTCGGCGGCACCGTCCACGAGGTGATGGAGAACTCCCGCACCACGGTGGCGGTTTTCATCGATCGCGGGCTCCAGCGGATCGGCCGGATCTTGGTGCCTTACATCAGCAGCTCCCACGACCGCGCGGCCTTGGCTCTGGCCCAGCGGATGGCCCGCTTTCTCCACAGCGAGGTCGTGATCCTCCACGTCATGCAGCCCCAGCACGCGGTCGACGATCCCCACGCGATGGTCAAGTCCTTTGACGAGGATTTCATCGATCCCGACACTGAATCCCAGGTCAAGCTGGAGGTGATCGAGAGCCTTTCGCCGATCGAGGCGGTGCTCGAAGAGTCCAAGAACGGTTATGATCTGGTGGTGATCGGCGTCTCCGAGGATTTCGACCTGGAGCATCGCCTCTTCGGCCTTAGGCCCGAGCGGATCGCGGCCGAGTGCCCGGTTTCGATGCTGATCGTCCGCCAGGCGCCGGGGAATGGGGGCTGAAGTGACCTATCCCCGGATCCTTCTCAGATAATTCTTCAATACCTGCGAAGTTTCGCCGGCGTCGAGCCGGACGTCGAGAAGGGCGAAGGAGCTCTCGCGGAAGGCTGCGAACAAGGCCTGCTTGAGCTCGCGCTTGGTCTGGACCCGGTAGCCCCGGCCGCCCCAGATGCCGGCGAGAGCCGCGTAGTCCCAGCGGGTGAGGCCGAAGTACTCGCCTTCGGGTTGGATGGTTTTGAGCATTTCCCAAGAAGCGTTGTTGAAGACGACGACCACCGGGTTGAGGCCGAGGCGCGGGGCGTGGCTCAGCTCGCTGCCGGTCATTTGAAAAGCTCCGTCGCCGACCAAGACCAAAGGCCGGCGGCCCGAGCCCAGCTGGGCGCCGAGCGCCGCCGGAACCGCGAATCCCATCGTGGCATAATAACCCGATGCCAGTAGGTCGGGGCTGTGAATGTCGAGCGAGGCGAAGAGGCAATCGCCGTTGTCGGCGACGATCGGAGTATCGGGCCGCTCCAGCAGGAGCCGGTTGCAAGCTTGAACGATGGCTTCGACGGTGGCCTTGGAGGAATCGAAATATTTCTCGGGCTTGAGCCGGGGCGGCGCCGGGGCTCGCGGTGCCGGCCGGCGGACCGAAGGCGCCGGGCAGCGAAGGAGGTCGCCGAGCCATTGGGCCAGCGGAACGTGGTCATAGCCGTGATGGCCGACGCTGACGCGCCGGGAAATTGCATGGACGACGTGAGCCGGGTTCAGCGAGGTCAGGCGCAGCGCCATATTGGTATCCGCTAAGAGGACCCCGAGCAAGAGGAGGCAGTCGGAGCCCTCGACCAGCTTCATCACCCGGGGATGGCCGGCCGGCCCCAAATAAGTCCCGGCATAAAGCGGATGGTCGATCGGATAAGCGGTTCGGCCCATGAAGGAAGTCGTGACCGGAATCCGCCAACGCTCGGCCAGCTGGACGATGCGTTGGCCGAGGCCGAAGCGCCGGGCTTCGACGCCGACCATGAGCACCGGCCGGCGAGCCTGCTTCAGGCGCCGAGCGACTTCGGCGGCGGCCTCGCGGCTGGCTTGGGCATCGAAGGGGAGGGCGAACTTCGTTCCGGTCTTGGGTGGCCGGATCGGCTGGAGCACCAGGTCGCGGGGGATCTCCAGATAGACCGGCTCGGCCAAGGCCTCGGCGATGGCCAGGGCTTTGTCGATTTCCTCGGCGGCGGTGTGGACGTCGTCGAGGATCGCTTGGTGGGCCGTGATCTCGCGGAAGATCCGGGCTTGGCTTTCCAGGCTCTTGGCCTGATGATGGAAGAGGATGCCGCGGCCCCGCTCGCTCAAGCCGGGCGCGCCCGAGATGACGATCAGCGGCGATTTTTCGGCGTAGGCGCAGGCCACCGCGTTGACGATGTTCAAGGCGCCGGCTCCATAGGTCACGGCCACCGCCGCCGGCTGGCGTCGGATCCGGCTCAGGCCGTCGGCCGCGAAGCCCAGGCCCGGCTCGTGAGACAGCGTGACCAATTTCAGCTTGGCGTAATCCTCGGCGATTTTGAAGAAATTGAGCGCGAAGTCGCCGGGAATCCCGAAGAGATGGCGGAGGCCCCGGCGGTAGAGGGCTTGGAGGAGGTAGAGGCCGACGCTCGGTTGTTTCGGCGCCATGGCTATATTATAGCAAGAGCGGAAATGGAAAAAGCTATCGGCAAATTCGGGACCTTTCACGTGGTGGGCGGAGGCTGCTTCGGCTCGCAATACGTGCGCTGGCTGCTGCGGGCCCGGGATCTCGGCCGGGTGGCCTTCGACGCGATCCGGGCGGTCGACCGCGATCCCCACTGCAAGCTGGCCCGCAAGGGTCCCCGCGACCCGAGCTTAGAGGTCGTCACCGCCGACTGGATCGACTATGCCGCGGCCTTGCTCGAGCGGCCCGAGGCCGAGACCGCTCGAGATCAATGGGTGCCTTCGCCGCTCTCGCCGCACATCCTTTTTCTCGCCATGCTCAAGGCTGCTCGGGGCGAGGGCTATCGCCTCATTCCGGCACCCTTCCGGGAGCATCCGCCGACGCCGGTGCGCTTCGAGCTGCTCAACGGCAACCTCGCGATCAGCTTCGCGGAGTGGACTTGCCCGGTGAACTGCATCGAGCCCGACGTTTGCCCGGCCACCAAGGGCCCCCGCGATTGGGACATGAAACCGGCGCTGGCCCGGCATTTCGGCGGGCGCGCGGACGAGCTCTCGGCCCAGGTGCTCCAATGCCAGCACTTGGTTCACGGCGTCGGAACCATTCCCTGGCGCGAGATCGCCGAAGGCTATGCCCGATTGCGGAAGGATTTGAAGCGAGGGTTGGCGCGGGTCGCGGTGGCGACGGTGTCATCCTGCCATGGCCTCATCGGCATGGCCGAGCTCAAGGATTCAAAGGCGGAGCCGATAAGCGACGATGCCGATCAGGATCAAGCCGCCGGCCAGCACCACCACGTTTAAAATGACCGAACGGCGATGCAGGCCGTCGAAGCGGGCTTTCAAGGTCTTGCCGATATCGCTACCTTCCTCGACGCTCTTCAGCTGGACTTTCAAATCATGGACCTGGGGCCGAACCACCTGGCCGGCGTAAACCGAGCAGCCGAGCATCACCGCCAGGACCAGCAAGCGAATCCAGGGCAATTGCCGCACCAAAGCCGCCTCGACCAGGGTGGCCAAGGCCATGGCGCCGCCGCAGAAATAGCCCAGCAGGTAATACTTGGGAAAGAGGGCTGAAATCAGCTGGCCGGCCATCTCCTTGGGGAGGTGAATAAATACCGTCGGGGTGGTAAAAAAGGAGAAGAAAACGATGCCGCCGACCCAGAGGGCCAGGCCTAAAAGGTAAAGCCACTGCACGATAAAGGACATGAAGGAGGTCTAGGATCGGCCCCCGAGACTGTCAAGAAAACATGGTTGAAGCTTGCGGTGCCCATTGGTATGGGGCCCAAGCGGAGGAGGCGATGACCCCATGAAAAAGATCGGTATTTTGCTCTCGGGTTGCGGAGTCAAGGACGGTTCGGAGATCCACGAGGCCGTCCTCACCCTCCTGGCGGTGGACCGAGCCGGGGCCAAGGCGGTTTTCATGGCTCCCGACGTCGAGCTGGAGGAAGTCAATCACCTGACCGGCCAGCCCACCGGCGAGAAGCGCAACGTCCTGCTGGAATCGGCCCGGATCGCCCGCGGCGACATTCGCGACCTATCCAAGGTCAAGGCCCAGGACATCGACGCCTTGCTGCTGCCGGGCGGCTTTGGCGCGGCCAAGAACCTTTGCAACTTCGCTTTCGTCGGCGCCGATGCCAAGCCCCAAGAAGATGTCGCCCGCTTGGTCCGCGAGGTTCACCGGGCCGGGAAGCCGATCGGCGCCATTTGCATCGCCCCGGCCACCATCGCCGCCATCTTGGGCCGCGAGGCTCAACCCAGCTTGACGATCGGGACCGACCCGGGCACCGCCTCGGCTCTCGAGCAGATGGGAGCCAAGCATCGAAATTGCGAGGTTCGTGAGTTCCACGTCGACGAGAAGAACAAGATCGTTTCCACCCCGGCCTACATGCTGGCGACTCGAGTGAGCGAGGCGGCCGAGGGCATCGAGAAGCTGGTCAAAAAAGTCATCGAGATGAGCTGATATGGCCCGAGATCCCAAAGTCACCCCCATCACCCGCAACGATCCGCGCACTTTCTACGCTACCCGGGTTTCCCACACGCCCAACGGCGAAGTTTGGGATCTCTGGACGGTCCTCGACGGCCGGCGGGTCGGCAACCTCATCGTGGTCGACGACGGCGAGGTGATCCACGCCCTGGCCGCGGTGCGCAAGGGCACCGATCACGCCGAGCTCACCGATTTGATGGATTGCCTCTATCCGCCCCAAGTCACCGAGGCCGCGCGCCAGGAGTTCATGGTGGTGGAGTACGAGGAAGAGCCGAAAATTTACGACACCACTTATTGACGCGCGGTTGAGCTTTGCTCAGTTTTTAAGCAAGGCATTTTTTTTAATCAGCCGAACTCTCCAGTAGTATTCCCACTATTCTTCGAATCGATGTAATTTTGGCCAATTAGCCTGCATGATTTCTTGGCACGAGCCTTGCTCACGTCAATGGCAATGCAGGCCTCGGCGGTGAGTCTCTCTTTGCCTAAAATTCCCTTGGAACCGGGGGAGCAGTACCGCTTTCACTTCAACATGGCCAAGTGCATCGGCTGCAAGTGCTGCGAGGTGGCTTGCCATGAGCAGAACAACACGCCGGTGGACGTTATCTGGCGGCGGGTTGGCGAGATCGAGGGCGAAAGCCTTGGGGGCCCGAAGCGCTTTCACATCTCCATGGCTTGCAATCACTGTCTCGAGCCCACCTGCCTCAAGGGCTGCCCGGTCGACGCCTATTATAAGGATGAAAGGACCGGCATCGTCCGCTTGAAAGACGACGCCTGCATCGGTTGCCAATATTGCACCTGGAATTGCCCCTATAGCGCTCCTCAGTACAATCCCGAACGGGGCCAGATCACCAAGTGCGACCTCTGTTACCACCGCCTGGAAGAAGGAAACTCGCCGGCTTGCGTTTCGGCTTGTCCTTCGGGGGCGCTGGAATTCGAAAAAGTCAAGGTCGAGGAGTGGGCCAAGGATCATGGCGCGGCCAACGCGCCCGGCCTGCCGGACGCCTCGATCACGGTCTCGACCACCCGCTTCACCTTGCCCCAGGGGCTGGCGGACCTACGCTTGATTCCGGATCCCCAGCTCAAGCCCGAAAAGCCGCACTACTCGCTGATCCTTTTGACCGTCCTGACCCAGCTTTCGGTCGGCGGATTTTTCTCGCTTGCGGCGATGGACTTATTGCTACCCTATTGGGGCCTTCCGGATCATTTCCCAAAATTCCTTCGGGTGGGCTCCCTGGCCATGCTGGGCACGGCTCTGTTGGCGCTTTTCGTCTCGGTCTTCCATTTGGGGCGGCCGCTTTACGCCTTCCGCGCCCTGAAGATGTGGCGGCGTTCCTGGCTGTCGCGCGAGGTGCTGTTCTTTTCGCTGTTCGCGGCTTCGGCCGGTCTTTACAGCCTCTGGGCTTGGAGCCGGCCGCTCATGCCCGACATCCTCAAGCTCTTGCTGATGGCCGCCGTCATCCTCTGCGGATTCGCCGGAGTGTATTCCTCCGCCAAGATCTACATGGTGCCGGCCAGGCCCTCCTGGAACACGCCGCGCACCTTGGTCAATTTTTTGGCGACGAGCTTCCTGCTGGGGCCCTTGATGGCGCTGCTGGTCTACGCTTGGAACGCCCATCATTTGCGGATCCCTTTGCCTTTCGCCGAGTCGGCCGCCTTTTCGGCCGGGAAACTGTTGGTGTTTTTAATTCTCGCCGCCGGCCTGATTCAGCTTCTCGGCATCCTGATCAAATTATTTTTCATGGCCTTGGAAGAAAATCTCGAGCTGAAAAACTCGGCTCGCCTGCTGATGGGGAGGTTCCGCGCGGCCTTCCTGTTCCGGCTGGCCTCGCTCATGGTCGTTCTGGCGATCGTGCCGCTGACCTTGCTCGACATGGTGGCCGGCGGCGGGCATGGGACCGCGCGCGCCGCAGCTTGGATCACCTTGGCCATCGCCTTGGCCATGATGAGCGAGCTCATGGGGCGATACTTGTTTTTCGTGACCGTGGTGCCGGCGCGACGGCCGGAGGCCTACTTGGTGTGATATGCCCCTAAAGAAGCTTCTCCAATTCTTGGGAATCGACACTCAGCGCGAAAAATACCGCTACGGGGTGGATCCGGTTTTTGGATACACCTCGGCCGCCAAGATCCCCGACCGTTGGGTGAAGACGACCTGCGGTTACTGCTCGGTGGGCTGTGGGATGTATCTTGGGGTCAAGGAAGGGCGGGCGGTGGCGGTTCGCGGCGACCCTGACCACCCGGTCAATGAAGGCGCGCTATGCCCGAAGGGATTGTCCGAGCATCATTCGATCCATGCTGAGGGCCGGGCGCTGAAGCCGCTGCTCAAGTTGGACAAAAAGTTGAAGCCAGTCTCCTGGGACCTGGCCTTGGAAACCCTGGTGGGAAAGGCGCTCATGATCCAGCGGCGCCATGGCAACGAGGCCTTCGCCGTCCTCAGCACCGGCCAACTGGTGACCGAGGAATTCTACACTTTGGGCAAGCTGGTTCAGCTCGGCTTCGGCACCAAGAACTACGACGGCAACACGACGCTTTGCATGTCCAGCGCGGTCTCGGGCTACAAGCGGTCTTTTGGCAGCGACGGCCCGCCCGGCGCCTACGAGGACCTGGCGACGTCGGATTGCATCCTCTTGATCGGCGCCAACATCGCGGACAACCACCCGATCCTCTGGCGGCACTTGGAGAAGAACCCCAATCGCTTCCTCGTCGTCGCCGATCCCCGGCTCACCAAGACCGCCATGCTGGCCGATCTCCACCTGCCGCTCAAGCCGCGAAGCGACATCGCCCTGATCAACGGCATTATGCGTGTCTTGATACGGGAGGGCCGCATCGACCGCGATTACATCCGCGAGCACACCCGGGGCTTCGAAGAGCTGCAAGATTTTCTCGAGGCATTCACGCTGCCCGAAGTGGCTCGGTGGACCGGGCTTTCGGAAGATTTGATCTTGCGGGTGGCCCGCGCCTATGGCGAAGCCAAGGCCGCCTTTATCGGCTGGACCATGGGCGTCAACCACAGCACCCAGGGAACCGAGACGGTGAATGCCATCAACACCCTGGCGCTGATCACCGGGAACGTCGGCCGGACCGGCGCGGCGCCGTTCTCCATCACCGGCCAGTGCAACGCGATGGGGACGCGGGAGGCCGGCTTCACCTCCAGCTTGCCGGGCTACCGCAAGTTCGAAAGCGCCGCCGACCGCGATGAGATTGCCGGGCTTTGGGGGGTGGAACCGAGCCGGATTCCCGACCAGCGCGGGCTGGCCTATCCCGACATCATCGAGGGAATCATTCGCGGCAAGGTCAAAGGGCTCTGGATCATCGCCACCAATCCCTTGGTCTCCTATCCCAACCAGGAATTGCTCAAGGACGCCTTGAGCCGCCTGGAGTTCCTCGTGGTTCAGGATGGATACCATCCCACGCCCACCTCGAAATGGGCCGACTTGGTCTTGCCGGCGGCGATCTGGGGCGAGAAAGAGGGGACTTTCACGAATTCCGAGCGCCGCGTTTCCAAGGTCAATGCCGGGGTCCCGCCGCCGGGCGAAGCCAAGCCCGATTTCGAGATCTTTTTGGAAATCGCCAAAAAGCTGGGCTGCGAGGAACAGCTCTTTCCGGGTTGGACTCGGCCCGAGGACGCCTTCAACGAATGGCGGAAGGTCTCGCGCGGGCGACTTTGCGACTATTCGGAGCTTTCTTACGAACGCTTGGAGCGGGAAGGGCCGATTCAGTGGGGCGGCGAGCGGCTTTACACCGATGGAAAGTTTCCGACCGAGGACGGCCGGGCCCGGCTCTGGGCCATCGAATGCCATCGCTCGCCCGAGGAGCCGAACGCCCAATACCCCTTCATCCTGAACACCGGCCGCACGGTCGAGCATTGGCACACCCGGACCAAAACCGGCAAGATCGACCTCCTCGAATCCATCGCTCCCGAAGCTTGGGTCGAGATCCATCCCGAGGACGCCGGCCGGCTGAAGATCCGGCAGCACGACCGGGTCCGGCTCAGCTCCCAGCGCGGTTCGATCGAGCGGATCGCGGCTCGCATCACCGCCACCGTCCAGCCCGGGCAAGTCTTCGTTCCTTTTCACTACATCGAGGCCTGCGCCAACAACCTGACCGCGGCCGAATTCGATCCGATCTCGCGCGAGCCGAACTACAAGCAATGCGCCGTGCAGGTCGAAAAATTGGGAGGCTTATGAAAAACGGCAAGCTCAAACTCGTGGTCATCGGCAACGGCATGGCGGGCGCGCGGGTCGTCGAGGAGATCCTGAAGCGGAGCCCCGACGGCTTTGACATCACGATGCTCGGTGCCGAGCCCTACGGCAACTACAACCGAATCCTGCTGTCCAACGTGCTCAACGGCTCCCAGGACCCGACCGAGATCTTCATGAACCCGCTCCAGTGGTACGAGGACAAGGGGATACGCTTGCACGCGGGGGTCAAGGCCATGTCGATCGACCGGGAGCGCAAAGTCGTCGTGGGCCGCAAGTTGGCGCGAACCGAGGTGCCGTACCT
>DATEDP010000047.1 GCA_035281585.1 bacterium | reverse complement strand
TTCTTGGCCGGCGCCGGCGCCGAACTGCGCTCGGGCTTGGCTTCGGGGATTTTTTTCTCGGTCAAACCCTCCTGCCAATTTTCCCATTGCTCGAGCGAGGCGAAAGCGACCAATTCGCCGGCGGCCGAGCTTTCCTCCGGCCCGAAAGCCAGGATCCGGTCGGCGACCTCGTTCAAGAAGAAACGGTCGTGGGTGACCAAGAGGACGGCGCCGGGGAATTCGCGGAGCGAATCGCGGAGCAAGTCGAGGGTCGCGATGTCGAGGTCGTTGGTCGGCTCGTCGAGGACCAAGACGTTGGCCGGCTTGAGCATCAGCTTGGCCAAGAGCAGCCGGCTCTGCTCGCCGCCGCTCAGCCGTCCGACCGGCATCTCGACTTGGGCGGCATTGAAGAGGAAACGGTCGAGATAGCCGCGGATATGGACCGGGTTTCCGCGATAGTCGACGTGATCGCCGCTGGGACAGAGGCTGCGGGCCAGAGTCAGGTCGGGATCGAGCGATTCGCGGTTTTGCTCGAAGTAAGCTACTTGCAGGTTGTCGGCCTGGAAGACCTCACCGGAATCCGGCTTGAGGCCGCCGAGCAGGACCTTGAGCAAGGTCGATTTTCCGCAACCGTTGGCGCCGAGCAGCCCGAGCCGGCTTTGGGGCGTGATCAGCAGATCGAGCTTGGAAAATAACCGCCGGCCGCCGAGGTCCTTGGAGATCGCCTTGGCCTCGATCAACTTTTTAGGCCGGGCCTCCTCGGCGGCGAAGTCGATCCCCACTTCCCGGACTTGGCGGCGCTGGCTCAGGTCGTCGAGCTCCTCGGCGATTTGGCCGGCCCGCTGGATCCGGGCCTGCTGCTTGGTGCCGCGGGCCTTGGGCCCGCGGCGAAGCCACTCGGTCTCGCGGCGCAAGGTGTTCTGCAGCACGAATTCCCGCCGCTCTTGGGCGGCGAGGAGGCGCTCTTTTTCCTCGAGGTAGTCGGCATAGGTTCCCGCCACGCTGAGCGCGCCTTCGGGAAAGGCCGAGTTCAGCTCCAGGATCCGGTTGGCGAAGCGCTGCAGGAAAAGCCGATCGTGGGTGACGCAGAGGCAGGCGAAGGGCGCCTTGGCCAAAAGCTTCTCGAGCCAGGCGATGCTCTCGACGTCGAGGTGGTTGGTCGGCTCGTCGAGCAGCAGGAGGTCGGGCCGCTTGGCCAGCTCTCGGGCCAGGGCCACCCGTTTTTTCCAACCGCCGGAGAGCTCGGCCAGCGGGGTCTCGGGTCCGACGCCGCGGGAGCCGTCGAGCTCGAGCCGCGAGAGCCACTCTTGAAGCGAAGCGTGGAAATCCCAATCCTCGGCGTGATCGGCGCCGCTTTGCAGGGTCGATTCGACGGTGGCGTTGGCGGCGAAGCGCGGCACTTGCTCGAGGAAGCCGACCCGCAAGCCGCGGCGGCTGGAGATCTCGCCGCCATCGGGCCGGCTCAATCCCGCGAGGAGCCGGAGCAGGCTGCTCTTGCCGGCGCCATTGGGCCCGAGCAGTCCGACTCTTTCGCCCTCGGCCAGCGAGAAGCTCAAGCCGCGGAAGAGGCTGCGCGAGCCGTAGCTCTTGGCCAAATTTTGCACACCGATCAATATCGTCATTGTCCTGCCGTTCGGAGCATCCCGTCATCCCGAGGAAGCGAATACGGGAGACCATTAAGATGACCTGAAGGGACTTATTCTTTACTAAGAACCTTGGTAGGTCATAGATCCTTCGCTTAGCTCAGGATGACAAGCGTTCCTGCGCCCAGTCCAAGATCCGCTGAACCCGCGGCACCAGCAGGCGCCGGGCCGATTCATAATCGAGCCAACGATGCTCGTGATGCTCCGGCCGCTTCAGCTCGGGGCCGGGCTTGAGCTCCACCTTTTCCTCGGAGGTCTCGGCGAGGTAATAGCGCGCCACCTTGCCCTGGCCGTAGACTTCGGTCTCGCAAAAAATTTCGCCGAAGGGAAATTCTAAAGTCGCGATCCCGGTTTCTTCTCGGACCTCACGGCGGGCACCGGCGAGGGGGTCCTCGCCCGGCTCGAGCAGCCCCTTCGGGAAGTCCCAATATTTGAAGGCTCGGAGCAGCAGGTAGCGCGGGCCGTCGGGATCGCGGCGGAAAAGGGCCAGGCCGGCCGAAAGTAGCGGGATTTGGTTGAAAGGTGCGGCCATCGAAAATTTGACCTAGGGCTGGGAAGCACCCAATATGGGGCTGTTGAACAACCTTTGATGGGGGTGCCGAATGCCTATCCTATATATAGTGCTCGTTCTCATCGTGGTCGGGGTCTTGCTCTGGTTGGTCAATAATTACATCCCGATGGCCGGTTCGATCAAGACGATCCTCAATGTGGTGGTGGTGATCGCGGTGGTCATTTGGCTCCTGAAAGTCTTTGGGGTTTGGGGCGGTTTGCCGGCGCCTTGACCCTGGAGGCCGGCATCTGCTAGGGCGGAGCGCAATGTCGGCAGCCCTGGCCCCATCCCTGACTCCCCTGGAAATCCACGAGGATTTGCGTCGCTTCCTGCTCTATTTGGAGGAGCAGATTGCGGCCGCCAACCAGTCGGCCGCCGAGACCTTTCAGCGCGAGTGGCAGGGCATCGCCCAACGGGCTCGCGGCTTGCTCGGCAGCCTGCCCCGCGAGATCCTCCATCGGAACATCTCCGAAGAATTGCGGCTGGCCCTCGAGCGCTGCGAGCAGAGCGCCCGCCTTTGGTACGGAAAGGTCAGCTGGGAGGATTTGGTCCAAAGCCTGCAAAAATTTCGGCTGCAAGCCAAGGAGCTGTCGCTGAACCTCGGCTCCTTGCAGGATCATCCGCTCTTCCAGAGCTTTCTCCAGGGCCAACGGGTCCTGCCCAGCCGGACCCAGCTGCAATGGGGTCGCAAGGCCTTCCATGTTTTGACCGGCCTCTTCGGGATCTGGTTCTACGGCTATTCGGGATTCAGCGAGACGGTGGTCACTTGGGTCTTGATCGGCTGCTTCAGCGGCGCGGCCACCACCGAGCTCTTGCGGCGCTTCAGCCCCGAGCTCAACCGCCGGATCTGCATTCGGATGCGCGGGATCATGCGGGAGCGCGAGCGCCACAAAATCAGCTCGGCGACCTATTTCATGGGCGCCATCCTCCTGCTGTTTTTCATCTTCCCCAGGGACGTCAACCTGATTGCCCTTTATTTCACCACCGTCGGCGACGCCGCAGCCGGCATCGTTGGCTCACGTTGGGGCCGGCATCGCCTGGCGCCCCACGTTTCGCTCGAAGGGACCTTGGCGGCTTTCGCGATTTGCTTCTTGGGCTGTCTCTTGCTGGCGGCCTACGGCCTCGAGAGCTTCCGGCCCCAGGGCTGGGATCTCTGGCTCTTCTCCATCGGCTCGGCTCTGGCCGCGACCTTGGCCGAAAGCTGCTTCAAGCGCTTCGACGACAATCTCACCATCCCACTACTCTCGGCGCCGGCGGTCTATCTCCTGATGCGCTTGTTCTCCTAGTCACCCCCCTTTGAAAAAGGGGGGCAGGGGGGATTTAAAGGCCTTTGCAAAAACATGGGTTTCGATTTCTAGGCCTTTTTCTCCCGGCCGCCGCCATAAATCCCCCTTGATCCCCCTTTTTCAAAGGGGGAAATCATGATTCATTCAGCGTCGACTCGATATATTGAAAGATCGCCCGCAGTACCCCTTCGATCTCTGTAAATACCTGTCGGTTGGAAAACCGCAAAACTCGAAGACCAAGCTTATTTAAGCAGGAGTCCCGTGCTTGGTCCCTTTCTCCGGCATTTCCTAAGTAATGCTGAGTGCCGTCCAATTCGATCACCAGGCTGACGCTGGGCGCGTAGAAATCCACGATGTATTTGCCGATTGGTTTTTGGCGGTAGAACTGGACACCGAGCAGTTGTTTTCGTCGCAAGTGAAACCATAATTTTTGCTCGGCCAGGGCCTGGTTGGTTCGAAGAGCTCTGGAATAGGTTTTCAGCGTCGGCCTATAAGCCAACATTTTTAAATCCCCCCTGCCCCCCTTTTTCAAAGGGGGGATAAGATAAAGAAGCGCGCGGCGGGGAGGGCGGCCCCGCCGCGCGCGCTTGGGTGAGAGGAGGGAGCTTAACTCTGGGGGGCCGAAGCCGGCGCCGCCGGAGTCGCCGCCGCGGGCTTGGACGAGAGCCGTTTGGCGGTGGTCGGACCTTGAACGGTGACGTGGCTGCGCATCGCTTCGATCCGCTTCTGGCCGAGACCGGGGATATTTTTCAGGTCCTCGACCGAAGTGAAGGGCTTGGCCTGGCGGTATTGGACGATCTGTTCGGCCTTGGCCTTGCCGACGCCGGGGAGCATGGTGAGCTCGCCGACCGTCGCGGTGTTGATGTTGACGACGCCTTCCAAAGCCTTGGCCTGAGCGGGCGAGCCGGCGGCCAAGGTGAGTGCGAAGGCGGCGAGGGTAAGCAAGCTGAAGAGCTTGGACATGGAATCTCCTTTCGAGAGAGAGGTTGTTTTCCTCGCTTCAGCAAGCTCGGTGCCAGGCCTCGATCGAGCCGGCCGCCATTAAAAAAATCCTTCTGCGGTTGACATTTTGCCAAAAAGCTAATTTCAAAGAGGCTCCGGTTTCGAGGGAAGGGAGGGACTTGACGTTTGAAATTCGGTCTTCCTTTCGGAATTCCGGCCCCACGCGGATGACACGCTGTTTCAAAGCCCGCAACTAACGCCGCATGCGAGCGATAAGTCCCTAAAATTAAAGTAAAATTCTGTAATTGTTCGGGATTTTGTCCATGTCGATCACCTTATCAGGACCTTTCCGAAACGGGCCCTCGCCGGCCCCGGCTTCGGAAGCGCCGAGCTCGCAGGAACCGCGCGAAGCTTTTGCGGCTCAGCGCCTGAGCGTCGGCCGGAGCCTGCTCTTGGCGACGGTGGCGGAGACCGCCGTCCGAAGCGCCGAGCGATCCGAGGCCTTGGTGTCGAGCCTGCTGCCGGACCGAAGCGAGGAAGCCCGGGATTGGGCCGCTTTCCTTCAGCGGGTCCAAAACCTGGACCCCGCTGCCGGCCTCGCGGCTTTGCGCGAGCTCGCCGCCGAGGCGCCGAGCGGCGAAAGCGGCGTGGTGTTGCGCGAGCTGGCTTCCATCCTCCGGGAAAACGATCCCGAATTGTTCGCCGACGGCCTGCTCTGGCTGGGCCGGCGCCATCTCGAGGATCATCCGCAATTTTCTCATGCGGCCCTTCAGGTTGCCGGTCAATTTCCCTCCACTGCCGCGCGGGCCCAAAACCTGCTCGCCGCCGCCGAAGGCCGCGGCAGCTTCGGCGCCCAATTCGAGCTCCAGGCGCCGCGCATGCTCCGCGAGCTCGCTTCGCCCTTGATGATCGCTTCCTTCGGCAGCGGCATCTTTCTTTCCCGCGCGGCTTCCTTGGCCACGCTCAGCCGTTTCGGCCGTTTCGGTTGGGGCAGCTTGGTTGCTTCCGAAGGCGCCGCGCTGGCGGTCGAAGTTCCGGCCATGGTCCTGAGCCGCCGCTTCGGCGAACGCCTGCTCCATGGCGGCGCCGGACTGCTGGCGCCCCAGGACATCGGTCACGATCTGTTGGCCGGTTACGGCCCCTTCGCTTTGCTGCGCTTCAGCGGCAACGCCCTCAACCTTGGCGCGCCCTGGCTGCGCCGCCATCTGGCCCTTCAAGGGCCGGTCGGCGCCCGCGCCTTCTCCGGTCTCCGCTTCGGCGCCGAGCTGGGCTCGCTCATGCTCGGCCACCGCCTCAACACCGCCCTCGGCTTGGAGCAGCCGACCAGCGGGGCTCAGGCCCTTTATCAAGGATTGCTCAGCTTGGGTCACATGCGGCTCTCCGGCCGGATCGTCGAGAGCTTGGGCTTCGCCAGCTTGGCCCCGCTCTGGGAAGCTCGGCGCTCGGAGCTGCTGAATCGCAGCCGGGCCGGAATTTACTTCGGCGATTTCGGCGGACCGGAGCTGGCTTTGGTCGCCGGAGCCCTCCGGGCCCAGGCCCCCGCGCCTCGACGGCAAAGCTTGCTGAATCCGGAACCCATGTTCATGGTCAAGGACGGCGGTGACGGTCCCCATTCGCCGGGCGGCGGAAATCCGGCCGGCGGCCCACCCACCCGCCGGGCTCTCATCCTGCAATTGTTCGGACAAAATTTGGGCGAATACGCTCAGGCCGCCGAGAACCAAGACACCTTCTTGGGTCGAGTCGCCCGGCGATTGCAGCAGACTTTGGAAAAGCCGGAGCTGGTTCAGGATCCGAACTTCGCCCGGGCCTTGGCCGAAATGGAGGCCGAGCTCGACGCGGTCAACGACCACGGCAACATCGCCAAACGGACTTACACCCAGCTCAAGGTCTTGTTGGCCCCGCGGGGCGGCGAGGAGCCGGCCTTGCCGCCGGAAGCCCGCGAGACCGTGGAAAACATGGGCCAGGACGAGGCCCACCGCGGGGCTTTGACCACCTCTTTGACGCGGATGAAGGAAATTTTTCAGCAGGCCCGGCAGTTCGGCTGGAGCGAAGATCTCCACACCCAACTGGTGGCGGTAAAAAACCGCCTCAACGAGCTCTATCGAAATTCGAGCACTTGGAAAGTTCCGGGCCTCGATCGCTTGCTCAAGCGTCATGATCCCGAGGCGATGCTCCAACGACGGCAGGGTGCGCTGCTCGGCTTGGCGGTCCTCAACGGACACGAGACCGCCACCGTCCGGGCGCTGCGCGATCCCAGTGCCCCGCCCAGCTCCGGCAGCAAGCTCGAATTGGATATCCTCCACCAGAGCATCTTGGCGGCGGCCCGACGGAGCTGGGAGCCGGAAGTGCTCGACGCCGAAATCCTGGTCCTTGCTTCGCGCTTCGGCGCCAGCGAGGAGTCGGCCGCGGCCATGCTCCAAGCGGCGGCGGCGACTCGGCGCCTGGTCGAGAGCGGGCCGAGGTCCACCGACCTGCTCGATTGGTTGACCCAGCGGCAGGAGGCCCATTATTTCGCCGACCATTTTCTCCAGCTTAAGAGCTCGCGGTCGATGAACCTGGAACCGGGTCGGGGCTTGCAGCAAATGGGGGTTTTCCCCGACGCGACCGATTATTGGTTCACCGGCCTCCAGATTTTCCTGCAAAGCAAAGGCGATGGGGCCCGCTTGACTCAGGGCTTGGAAGTGGCCCGCCAAAGCCGGCTTCCGGGCTTCCATCCTTCGGTGGCGGTCAGCCTATTCGGCGCGGCCCATGGGCGGAAGAATCTGCCGCCGCGCCTCTGGTCGGAGAACCTCGATCCCGAGGAATATCTGCGGCGAGCTTTGGAGCCGCAATAAGCGCCGCCCGTCAGCTGCGGGGCTCGGCCAGCATCCGGACTTCATCCCAAGCATCTTGAATCGGCGCCCGCCCCAAGGGGCTGAGCTTTTCCAGCTCGGCGATGAGCTTCAGCTTGTTGCTGAGGATGCGGCTGCGTTCGAGAAAGCTTTCCCAAAAGCCGCATTCCTGGAGGAAGGCCGGAACTTGGGCGAGGAGGGCGGGGTCGCCCAATTGCTGGGCATAGGCTTCGAGCTGCGGCGCCAGCGACTTGAGCTCGCGGTGGGATTCGCGGAGGGCTTCGGCGCTGGTCTCGCTGTCCTCGAGCAGGGCCGACAAATTCAAGGCTCGGGGCGCGCGGCCCGATTTCAAGGCTTCCATCGGCTTGGCCAGGGCGGCATAGAGCAGGCGGCCGCTGAAGGCGCATTCCTGGCAAAGCATGGCGATTTGATTGGCGAGCTCGTCGAGCGGAAGCCGAGGATTCGACATTGCTCTCAATCTAGGGTTTCCCGGCCCTTCTAGCAACTTCAGCTTTCTTACCCCGATAAAATTCACGCTCCGTTTCAATATAAAAATTGAATACTTTCAATTGGTTAAGGGTAAGAAATGGCTCGGGGGCCTTCTCTCCAAATCGAAGCTCGGCTGGGATCGCGGATCTCTGCGACTCTGCGCGCCGAGCTGACCAGCCTCGCCGCCGAGTCCGATCCCGAGCTTTGGGCTGCGGCCATGCTTCATCTGGCCGAGCGGATGGAACGGCGGGGCCAAAGCGCCGAGGCGCTGCTCCTTTTGGAAAACCTTGGCGCCCGCGGCTCCGAGCTTCCGAGCTCCGCCGCGGCCATTCTCGCCAAGGCCGAGCGCCGTCGCCAAGCCCTGCTCGGCGGTGGCCGGATCGGCGACCGGGCCGAGCTCTTGATCGGGCGTTTCGCCAAGGAAAGCACCGATCCGGCGACCTTGGCTTCCTTCGTCGCCGGCGGCACCGCCTACAAGGTCGCCCGCGGCGCTCTTCTCGCCCGCTTCGCCTCGAGCCCGGCTTCGATCCTGACTCGCGGCGCCGCCGCCCGCTTTCTCGCCGCCGCCGGCGCTTTCGGCGCCGAGGTTCCGGCCTTCGTCGCCACCGCCAAGCTCGGCCGCCAAGCCTTGGGTCATGCCGAAGATTGGAGCCGGACGGCGCTGCGGACCGAGCTTTCCTCGGCCGCTCTCAGCTTGCTCTTTCTCAAATCGGCCGGCGCCTTGAGCCACCGCGCCCTCGGCGGCCTTCAGGCCTCGGGCGCTTGGCAGGCCGCGCCCGGAATGGCCCGCTTCGCCGCCGCGGCCTTGCCTCAAGCCGCCATGTTCGGCGGTATCCTGCTCGCCCACCGGGCCGAAACCAGCTTGGGGCTTCGTCCCCAGCCCCAAGCCGGCTCCAACGAATGGCTCGAGGCCCTGACGTCCTTGCTTCACTTCAAGGTCGGCGGCCGCTTGAGCGACGGCTTGCTCGGATCCGGCTACCGGCGGGCGATGCGGGAGCTCGAGCTCCGAGTCGGCGGCGGGCCGAGCTTCCCCAAGGTTTTGGAAAATTCAAATCGAACAGCCGCGCTTGCCGGCGGTCCAATCGCTTCAGCGGCCCGATTTTTTCCCGGCCTCCGAATGAGCTCCAACGAAAACGAAGGCGAGAACGGCGGGAAAGGCAGGCTGATCGAGCTCTTCCCGGAACGAAGTCGCCACCAGGGACCGAAAGCCGACCCGACCCAGGTCGACGCCGAGGCCATCTTGCGCTTGCGGGAACAATTGCTGATGCAGGCCGGAGCGCTTCTCCAAGCGGCCGAAGCGAATCTCGGCTTCTTTCTCAGCCAAGCCGAGGCTTATGCCGGCTATCTCGCGCGCGGCGGGGCCGAGTCGGTGGAGCTAGCTCGGCTCGAGGGCCGGCTGAAAGCCGCCGAAGAAAGGTTTCTCGAGCATTATTGGTCGGCTCGATCCCTCAATGGAAATCTCGCCGCCTACTCTTTTGGGATTCGGCCAGGAGTGGGGCCTCGACCGCCCTATGACTCGCGGCGGGGGCAGCTGCAGGATTTTCTCGAGGGAGCCGGGAGCATGAACCAAGGCTTCCAAGCCGTGCGGCAGAGTTTGGCCAGCCGAGATCCCGCCGCGGTCCTGCGCTCCTTGCACGATTGGTATCAAGTGACGCCTTATTTCATGATGTTGGAGCCGCTGCATGTGCTCGCCTTCGACAGCCCGGCGCCGGAGCTGCTCCGGGCCTCGCGTTTACTGGGCATGGCCTATGGGCTCTTGGCCCGCGATCTTTATCCGGAACCTTCGCCATCGCCTTCATCTTTGCAGATGGAGGCGATGATGAAGCTTTTCAAAATTTTGGACGAGCGCGGCAACCGGCCATACTCCCGAACGATGATCGAGCGCTATTACCCCGAGGGTGAGAAGCTTATCCCGACGCCGCGGGAAGGCCTGGCCCAGGGCGGTTCTTATCAGGAGCCCTTCCGCTCCTGGTTCGGCCTCCACCTTCCGGCCTTGTTGCTCCACCACCAAGGTCGGGCCACGGCGGTCACTCAGGTCCTCTCGGCCGTCGATCTCTACATGGATCGGACTCTGACCGAAACCAGCCACCAAGCCTTGAAGTGGTTGGGCTATGCCTTGGAACGAGGAGGCGAGCCTCGAAGCTGGGCTCGTGAAGAGTCCAGCCAAAGCTTGGCGGGGCGGTCCCTTCGCATGGCCTTGGAGCTGGATCCCCGGCCGGAGCTTGCCGTCAAAATCCTCGGCGCCAAAGGCCCCCGGGCGATTCTCGGCCATGCGCTTCATGCCTTCCTAAGGGCCGGTCATGATCCGGTGCTGGCGCTTAAGACGGCGGCGGGGGCGCCCGAAACCATCCGCGAGGAGGTCTTGGGATTGGCCGGCGCCTTGAGCGGAGCCTACGCCGGTCGCGGCGCCTTGGGCCGCTGGACTCTTTACCCGGCATTGGCCGAATCCTGGCGAATCGAGCCGGCTAAGTTCACGGCTTGGGAAAAAGGCATTCTGGCTCTTCCGATCAGCCGCTTGGCCCGGCCCAAAGGTTTTCTTGCGAGTCCCAATCCGGTTCCCCGGACGCTGCAAAGCTTGGAGAACTTCTCCATCCGCCACCCGAAGTGGATCGCTTTCCAAGACGGTTTTCTCGAAAGACAAACCGAGAGCGAGATTCTCGTCAATCACGCCATGAGACGGGCGACCGATTTTTTAACGACCGAAGCGGAGCGGCTCCAACCCGAGGCCTGGCCCAAATTCGACGGCGTTTTGACGGGCGAGCTGAAACGAATCGAGGCCGGGGTCAAGGCCCTGCGGGATTACTTTCAAGACGGAAACCTTCGGCTGGAAAGCAGCGGCCTTTCACCGGTCCTGGGTCGTCCGCTCTTCGAGGAGCTCGAGGGGCGCCTGCAAAGGTTGGAGGCGGGATTCGCGGCCTATCGCCGTTTCCGGGCCGAGGTCCGGCTCAGCGGGGCCCGGTTGAGCGGGCTGAAGGCGGCTCCCGATTTGAAATCCTTGCAGGAAAAGCTCCTGGCGGTTATCGCCGCTTTCGAAGTCCCCGAAGGCTCCTCGCTCGAGTCCTCCCTGCCCTCGTTATTGATGGCCGAATACAAGGAGCGACTGGAGGCGGCGCTTCGGGAAACCCCGTGAAATTTTAAAAAGACTTGGCTAGAGTCGGGGACCCATGAAAGACCGCCGCCTGCTCCATCGTTTTAGACCGCTTCGCCTCCTGCATCGCGACGCCGGCCTCTATTGGCTGCTGGCCGAGGACCGGATCAGCCGGAAAAACTTTCGGGTCCAATGGCTCGGCGGCCCCAATCTCGACGAGGACGTCAGCTTGGCCCGCCAGCAGACGGCCTTGCAGTCGCTTTGGGAGGCCGAGGACGATTCGCTTTCGGCTTGGGCGCTGGAGAACGACGAAGCGATGGTCGTCACGCCGGCTCCGGCCGGCCGGGCCCTGCTCGACGTGGCCGAGACTCAGCGCGACGAGGTCTACCTCGAATGGCTGCGCCAGGGATTGGGCCGCCTGCAGACCCTTCACCAGGCCGGCTTGGTCCAGCTCAGCCAGCATCGCGACTCCTGGTGGCTGACGCCGAGCGAGGATTCGGCCGAGCTCCTCGGCTTTCAGGGATTGAGTCTTTACGCCGACGCACCCTGCGGCGCGACGCTGCCGGCGGCGGCGCTGTTGGCCCTGCCGCCCGAGCTTTTCGCCGAAGTGCCGCTCGATGGCCGCTGCGACCTCTACGCCCTGGCCGCGATCTTGATGCGCCAGCGTCATCCCAAGGCTTTTGAAAAATTAAGCGGCTTCGCCGGCCTCCTCGATTTCCACCTCGGCGGGCGCATGGCCGAGCTGGTGCCGAAAAGCCCGACCCCGCTCAATCAGATCCTGCGGCGCCTGCTCCAGCCCAATCCCCAGGATCGGCCGGCCGGCGCGGCCGCGGCCTTGGCCGAGCTCGGCGGGGCCGCTGCGACCGAGGGCCCTTTGGATTTGCCCGATTGGAGCACCGAACGGCTGCGGCGGCGCCAAGCCACCTTGGTCTTCGGCGCGATCCAACGCCTGCTGCGCGAGGACCCGCCCCGGGGAGTGGAGCTGCTGGAGAGCTGCCCGGTGGAGCTCTGCGAGCACGATCCGGCGGCTTGGTCCTACCTGAAGGCGGTGGCTCAGCCGGCCAGCTCCAACTCGATGCATTTCTTGGCCCTGGTCTCGGAGGCCGAGGCGGCGCTGGTGAAGAAGCCGGATTCGCGCTTGGAGATTCTGCTCGATTTGGAAGTGGCCCGGCGCAAGTTCGAGGAGGAGGATCCCGGCGCCGAAATGCTGGCCAGCCGGGCCTTGGAGGCCGCGCGGGTGATCCACGAGGAAGAGATCCTGGCCAAGGCCTTGGGCGAGAAGGCCAAGGGCCTCTTGCTCCGCAACGTCGAGGCCGGCGCCATGCCCTTGCTCCAGGAGGCTTGGTCGCTTGATTTCGGCGAAGACGCTTTTTTCCGGCGCAGCCTGGGCTTGGCTCTGATGCAAGCGCTGGCCGCCGCCGGCGAGAATCAAAAGGCTTTGGATATCCTGGAATCCTTGCGGGCCCAAGCCGAGGGCGGCGCCAACGAGAAGTTGGAGCTGAGCGCGGCCCTGCTCAAGGGCCGGCTGGGCATGATCGAGGCCGCCAAAGAGGAATTCTACCGGGCCAAGTCGCACTACAGCGCCAACAAAGACGTGGCCGGCTTGGTCTGGGCCTGCGTCCACGAGCTGCGCTTCCTCACGGAAACCGGCGAGCACGACAATGCGGTCCGTGAGTTCCGGCTGCTCAAGAACCGCAGCCGGGGCATGGACCCGCTCAAACCCTTCCTGGATCTGCTCGAGCTGAAAATGGCCCTGGCCGGACTGGCCGGAATGGTTCCGCCGGAGAGCTCGGAAGCCAAGCTCGACGAGGTCGTCTCCGGCGCGCCGCCCTTTCGGGAATGGCTCTGGTCGCCGGCCGAAAGCTGGGAGCTCTGGGCCGACTACGCCCTCCAGCTGGGCCGCAGCGGCGACAACGAACGCTTGGAGAGCAAGGCGGTCGGCTGGCGCGAAGCCCTGCGCAAGAGCATGATCGTCATCGCTCCGCCGACCGAGGAAGCGATCGAGGACGAACCGCCGCCGGCCCAAGCCGAGGAGGTCAGTCTTTTGGCCGAAAAAGAGCCGGGCCCGCTGCCGGCCCTATATTTTCCCGACGAGAAGGAAGTGCTTCGGCTGCGGGAGGAGAATCGAAACCTTCGCGAGCGGGTCAAGCGGCTCGAGGCCAAGCTCTCGGAGCAGCGCCGCGGCCAGGTGGCGGAGGCTCCGCCGCCGCCCGAGGCCGCGAAGCCGGAGCTGGCGGCCTTGCGCGAGAGCGCCGAGCGCCGCTCGATTGCCGCCGCCTTGCGCCGCCATCTGGGCAACCGGATCAAGGCCGCCGAGGAGCTCAAGATTCACCGCCGGACTTTGTTCGAAAAGATTCGGCGCTACGACTTGAAGGAAAGCGACTACATGCCGAGCTTGGAGGAGGTCCAAAGCACCTTGGCCGAATGCCGCGGCCGCAAGGGCGAGGCCGCCGAGAAGCTGGGGATGAGCCGCAGCACTTTTTATCGCTGGCTCAAATCACTTTCGGCGACGGAAGCGAAGGCCTAGCCAATCCCCCCCTTTGAAAAAGGGGGGCAGGGGGGATTTAAAGACCTGGCAGGTGCCTGAACGTGCATTGGCATTCATGCGACCGCTTCAAATCCCCCCTTGATCCCCCCTTTTTCAAAGGGGGGAAATCGCCAACGAACAGCCGGCTGCCCGGGCGCCAGTCGCGGCGTTGCCCTCGCCTTGACCGACAGGGGCCGGCCCCTTGTTTTCAGCGCCGAGGACAAAAGTCGAATCGGTGGCTCCGCCGGTCGTTCCCGGCTCGGCGCCACTGGGCGCCGGCGCCTCGGCCGGAGGAGCGCCTCCGCCATCGCCAGGGCCGCCGCCACCTCCGCCTCCGCTGCCGCCATCGCCGGGCGCGGCCGGGGGCAGGGGCGGGGCTGGCAGGACCGGCTCGGCGCAGGCCGGACCGCAGCCCGAATCATAAATGCATTGGCAGGGCTTCCGATCGCCGCAGTAGGCGACATATTCGGATTCGACGGTTCCATCGACCCCGCAGGCGCTGGGGCTGACTTCGCCGCAAACCTCCAGGTAGGCATCGACCTTTTCCCGCTGACTCTGGAACATGCTGCAGACGCGGAGCTGGTAGTTGTTGACGATCTGGTACTGCGGCTCGGTGCGCAGCGGCGCGACTTCGTATTGGGCCTGGTTGACGATGGTATATTCGATCAGCGGCTCAACGGTTGAAACGCAGGAAGAGCCCAGGCCCAAGTGCTCGATGCATTCATGGCTGTAGCGGTCCTTGTAGGGACTTTGACCGACGCAGAGATTATAGAAGTTGTCCCAGGCGCTTTGATGGCTGGGGTTCGAATAGTTGAACCCGGTCTTGCGAAAGCAGCCTTCGGTCCGGGCGTTGCCGCAAACGCCTTCGTAGGTGTGAATCACGGCGCAGCGCCCCGCTGGATCGGTGGGGACGGTGGCATGAGCGGAAGAAAGGGCGGCGGAAAACATCAAGCCGGCCAGAGCGGCCAGCCGCAGAAAGCGATTCGAAAGCATCTCACACTCCCTCTTGTACCCTTAAGTGTACCCTAGGAGAATTTTATCGGCGGCACCAGTCCAAAAAGTTACGTCGATAACGCGGTGAATCATCAGTTTCCGGTCATGGCCCCGGCGGGCTTGGCCGGAACCGGATTCTCGGCCAAGGGCAGGGAAGGCGCCGGCGGAGCCTCCAAGCCCGGGAAGCTGCCGGTTTGCACGATGAGCTCGAAGTCGCCGCGCGAGTTCCGGAGTTTCAAGGGCTTCAAGCTGGCGCTGCGCGAAACCTCGAAGACCCCGACCAGATCGTCGATCAAGCGGGTCGAGTCGATCAGGCCCTGAGCCCGGGCTTGGTCTTCCTCGTCGCCTTCCCAGACGATGAGGAGGACCCGGCCGCGAGATTTGACCAGATAGTCCCAATCCCACAAGGCGATGCCGCGGTAATCCAAGCTCTGCTCGGGCGCTTGGCGGGCGGTGTCGCCCCACTCGCAGAGCGAGTAGCCAAAAGAGGAGCGGCTGAGGAAGGGGCCGGGCAAGAAACCGTGAACCCGCAGCTCCGGCCGCAGCTCGGCTTGGCCGATCGAGCTCAGGCTGCCTTGGGCCAAGTGGAGCAAGGTCTGCTCGGGCAGGGTCAAAACCGCCGGATCGTAGGGCAGCACCGCGTAATGGAAGTTGGCATAGAATCCGCCGCGACCCTCGCGGACCTCGATGCTTTGGCCGGTCTGGGGGTCGGTCTTGCGCTCGTCGACGATGGCGTCGTCTTCGTAGTCGTAGCTCAAGCGCAGCGACTTGAGCAGCAAGACGTTGCGGCCGTCGATCAGTCGCACCGATTCGGCTTGGCGGCCCTCGGCTTTGTCGGGGTCGGTCATGTGAGTGATCGGAAAACGGTTCAGCGAGTCGCTCTCGCCGCGGTAGAGGTAGCGATTCGGCTGGCCGGCTTGGACTTCGAGCCGGGGGCAAAGCGCCGGCAGGTTGGAGAGTAGCGCGGGGTTGGGATCGTCGCCGGCGACGATCGCGGCTTCGAAGCGCAGGGTTTTTCCGGCGTCGGCCGGCCCGATCGGATGGCGGATCCATCCGCCCAGCGGACCTTGGATCTCGAGGCTGGCCTCGCCGGAGCCTTCGGGCAGCTCGAGCTTGTGCAGCCCCTTGTCCGGCTTGCTCTCGATCTTGGCGGTCGCTGAGCGCAACTCGGCAAAGGGCGGCGTTTCCACCTCCAAGGTCCAGCCCAGGGCCGGATCGAGGGGAAGCGCGGCCAGCAAAAGCGCGAAGCATAAGGATTTAACGACGACCATCTACGAACCAGTGTAGCCGGGATTGGGTCGCTCGGATAGCGACGATTGATGTTTCATAACGCGAAGAGTTAAAAATGGGTGCGAGGAAAGGAGCTTTTATGGCGCTCGTTTCGATCCAGCCCTTCGACGGCAAGAAGATTCGGGACTATGAGGAAATGGACGGGGCTCAAGTCGACCGGATCCTCGCCGACTCGGCCCGGGTTTTTGCCGAGTGGCGCAAGCAGACCTTCGACGAGCGGGCCGGGCCGATGCGAGCGGCGGCGGCCTTGCTGCTGCGGCGCAAGGCCGAGCTGGCCGAGCTGATGGCCCGGGAGATGGGCAAGCCGCTCAAGCAAGGCTGGGCCGAGATCGAAAAATGCGCCAAGGGCTGCGAATTCTACGCCCAGCGGGCCGCCGATTTTTTGCGGCCCGAGCCGGCCGCGACCGAGGCCCGGCGCAGCTACGTCAGCTTCGAGCCCTTGGGAACGGTCCTGGCGGTCATGCCTTGGAATTACCCTTTCTGGCAGGTTTTCCGTTTCGCCGCCCCGGCCCTGATGGCGGGAAACGCGGCGGTGCTCAAGCACGCCTCCAACGTCAGCGGCTGCGCCTTGGCGATCGAAGCCATTCTGGCCGAGGCCGGCTTTCCGGCCGGACTTTTCCGGACCTTGCTGCTGTCGAGCGCCAAGGTCGCCGGAGTGATTCGCCATCCGGCGGTCAAGGCCGTGACTTTGACCGGCAGCAACCGGGCCGGCGAGGAGGTGGCGGCCGAGGCCGGACGAAATTTGAAAAAGACGGTCTTGGAGCTGGGCGGCTCCGATCCCTTCCTGGTCCTGGCCGACGCCGACTTGGAGAAAGCCGTGGCCGTTGCGACCGAGTCGCGCTTGCTCAATGCCGGCCAGAGCTGCATCTCGGCCAAGCGCTTCATCGTGGTTCCGGAAATCCGCGAAGCCTTCGAGGCGGCCTTCGTCGCCAAGATGGCGGCGGCCAAACCCGGCGATCCCCTCAGCGAGAAAACCGAGCTCGGGCCGTTGGCCCGCCCCGACCTCCGCGCGACCTTGCAGAAGCAGGTCGACGCAAGCGTCAAGCAGGGCGCCCGCCTTCTGTTGGGCGGAAAAATTCCGGAGGGGCCCGGAGCCTATTATCCGCCGACGGTTTTGAGCGGCGTGCAGCCGGGAATGCCGGCCTACGAGGACGAGATCTTCGGCCCGGTGGCCGCCGTCCTCCATGCCGAGAACGAGGAGGATGCCATCCGCCTGGCCAACGACACCAGCTACGGCTTGGGCGCTGCCGTTTTCACCCGCGACTTGGAGCGTGGCGAAAGGATCGCCCGCGACCGGCTCGAGGCCGGCTCTTGCTTCGTCAACGCCTTGGTCCGGTCCGACCCCCGCCTGCCCTTCGGCGGAGTCAAGGCCTCGGGTTATGGCCGGGAGCTTTCGGCTTTCGGAATACGGGAGTTCGTGAACATCAAGACGGTGTATGTGGCGGAATAACCCTCCCGCGGGGAGAAGGTTATTTGGAGGGAAGAACATTTATAAAAGAGGAGGGACCACGGTCTCGAAAACCCGCGGTCCCTCCGGCCCCGTGGAGGGGAGGTTTAACTGACCCGACTTTAGCCCGCCCGAATTTATTTCGGGCGGGCGAATAGCCGGGGAGGTTTAACTCAGTTGCGATTTGCGATTTTTCCTCCACGCGGGACTTCTCCTCATCCGCATCCCCATTCCCACGAGAATGACGCCCAACCCCATCGCCAGCAGGGCCATGGCCGTCGCCGGCACTGCTGGTCCTGCCAAGCCGCAGCCGGAGCCGCCCTGGATGAAGGGATTGCCGCCACCGCCGCCCTCGCCACCGACGCCCGAATCGTCGGGATTCTGGGGATCGGGATCGACGAAGCTGTCGTCGTCGCCGTCATCGTCGGAGTCGTAGGCGCAGACTTGATCGGGGTCGTTGTCGCCGTCCACGTCGAGATCGACTTCGCTGATGTCGTTCAGGATGCCTTGGGTCGGGTCCCAAAACACTTCCGGGCATTCCAGGACGCACCCGCTCTTGTCGGTGTCGATGAAGAAGTCGGCGCAACCGTCGTTATTGCCGTCGATGTTGATGCAGGCCGACGAGGATCCGTCGGGATCGACGTAGACGTCGCCGTAGCAGCCGTCGCCGTCGGTGTCGCAGGCCTGCTCTTGATTGCCGTCGCCGTCGGTGTCGGCCATCTTGAGACAAGTTTCCGGATCGGGCGAGGGTGAAGGCGAGGCCGTCGGATCGGGCACCTGGACCTTGAAAGCATCCAAATTGACCTCGGTCAGCAAGTTCGCGGTGAGGACCGGCAGGCCGGTGGTTCCGAGCACCAAACCCAAGCTGCGAACCGAGGCCGGCGGTGTGATGGAGCCGTTCTTGGTCAAGTCGATGACCACCGGAGTCCATTGGCCGGCGTGGAGCAGAGCCAGGTCGAGGTCGATGAAGCTGGCGTCGAGCTCATAGGTGACGGCGCTGCCGGTGAGATCGAGGCCCGAGGCCAGGGTGAATTCCGAAGCGCCGAGGCTCAGCGCCGCCGCGAGCACCGAGTCGGCTTTGACGAAGAAGCTGAGGCTTCGATAGCCCGACCAATCCTCGGCGGCCGCCAAGTTCTTGTAGACGGTTTCGCTCAAGACCGGACTGAGCAGGCCGGCCGTGATCAAGGTTTGAATCGAGAGGCTGTGCGAGCCTTCCACTTTCTCGGCCGAGTCGGCCGAGAGCTGGGCGGTGAGCAGCGGCGGCAAATTGATGCCGAGCAATTCGGCGGTCGCAACCCAACCCACGCTCCCTTCGCCTTGACCGATTTGAGGCGGATTCATCGAATCGAGAATCTGATCGGCGGCCTGCGCGGGCGCAGGAAAGCGAGGGGCGAATTCGAATAGCGCAAAGAGCGCCAAAGCAATTTTCCATTTCATAAATACCTCCTTGGCTCCAAAAGGCGAAAAGCCGGATCCGTACAGATTGAAAAGCAGTAACCGGGCCAAACAGGCTATCTCTTTGATTTTAAAAAGTAATATAACGTGACTGCGGGGAAGCGGGGATTCCGGCGCTGATTCGTAACCAAATGTTACAGGGAATTTTTCGGTGCAGAGAATTCCCCCCTTTGAAAAAGGGGGGATCAAGGGGGGATTTGAAGCGGTCGCCTGAATACCAATGCAGGTTCAGGCTCCTGCCACGTCTTCAAATCCCCCTTAACCCCCCTTTTTCAAAGGGGGGGGGAATCAGTTGGCGATTTAGACCGGCTCTTTTTGGAGGTGATGGTAGCTCAGCAGCCGCGAAAGCTGGGGCCGGGGAATGCCGAGGTGGCGGGCCGCCTCGCCGACCTTGCCCCGATGCAGGGCCAGGGCTCGGACGATTTCCTCGCGCTC
>DATEDP010000046.1 GCA_035281585.1 bacterium | reverse complement strand
GCAAAACTTGAGCGAGGCCCGCGAGCAACTCTTCCTTGGCGTAGCCTTCCTTCTGGAAGTTGACCCGGTCGCTGTCGAGGAAGACCGCGCAGCCGTAGCTGAACTTCGGCGCCAAGCTGGCGTTGAAGGCGGTCTCGGCGTAGTCCTGGACCTTGATGCCGAACTGGTCGGCCATGGCCTGGAGCAGCATGCCGTTGCCGGCGCTGCATTGGTTGGAGAGGCGGAAGTTCTTGATGTCGCCGTTCTGCATGAACAGGACCTTGATGTCCTGGCCGCCGATGTCGCAAATCACGTCGACGTCGCCGAAGAAGTGAACGGCGCTCATCATGTGAGCCACGGTCTCGACGATGTTGACGTCGGCTTTGACCGTCTCTTGCAAGACGTCGGCGGCGTAGCCGGTGGCGCCGAAGCCCAGGACTTCGAGAGTGGCGCCCTGCTCGGCGACGGCGTCCTGCATCTGCTTCAGAATTTCTTTGGTGTCTTGGATCGGGTTGCCCTTGGAGAGCTGGTAGGCCTTCAGCAAAATCTCGCCCTGTTCGTCGACCAAGACCGCCTTCGAGGAAGTCGAGCCGCCGTCAAGGCCGATGAAACCTTTGACCACTTGGCCTTTCTCGAAGCTGGTCGGTGTGAACTTCGGAATTTTGTATTCGCTCTTGAAGGCCTCGAGCTCCTCGATCGAAGTGACCAAAGGCCGGCCGGCCTTCTCGCCCAGTTGGGCCTTGCGGCCGGAAGTGATGAAGACCTTCAATTCGTCGAGGCCCTTGTAGCGGCCGATGTGAGCCTCTTCGTAGGTGCCGTAGAGCACCGCGCCGTAGGCCGCGTAGTACTGCGAGTTCTGCGGGACGAAGATGAGCTGATCGATCGGCACGTCCTTCGGATAAGGATAATTGCGCTCGTTCCAGGTCTCGGGAATGCGCAGGCGCCAGCACTCTTGAAGGAAAGGCAAGTAAGTGTTGGGTCCGCCGAGCAGAAGAACCTTGTGGCGCAGCGTATTGCCGCGAGTCAGGACCGAGAGGTTCTGCATGACGATGGCGTCGGCCAGCGAGCAGAGGATCTCGTTGGAAGGGATGCCCGACTTGACCAGGTTGACGATGTCGGTCTCGGCGAAGACGCCGCACTTGGCGGCGACGTGGTGAAGCTTGGAGCCGTCGAAGCCGAGATTGCCGAGCAGCTTGGGCTCGACGCCGACCTTGATGACGCATTTGTCGATGGTGGCGCCGGTGCCGGAGGCGCACTTGTCGTTCATCGAGGTGATGGCCTGCTTTTGGCCGGTCTCCTCGTTCTCCTTATAGATGATGATCTTGGCGTCCTGGCCGCCGAGCTCGACGACCGAACCGACATCCGGATGCAATTTTTCCACCGCCAAGGTGACGGCATTGACCTCTTGGACGAACTTGCCGCCCAGCGACTCGCAGAGCGGGCCGGCGCCGGAGCCGGTCAAAAAGAGCCGAATGTCTTCCTTGGCGACGTCTTGAAACTCGTGGCCGATGCGGACCAGGAACTCCATGACCTTCTCGGCCTGGCGGGTTTCGTGCCGCTGATAGTCGCTCCAGAGGATTTGCAAACTTTGAGGGTCGACGACGCAGGCCTTGACCGTGGTGCTGCCGACGTCCATTCCGATGATGAGTTCACGAGGCATTCAGGACTCCTTCTAAGGACCCTTAAACTAGACTCACGTGTCATTTTTGTCGGCGTTTTATTGGGATTGAGCCGACGATCGTTTTTTTCTTGCCTTAAACCCGGAGAAAACAGGTCCCGACACTAGACTAAAGTGTCATTTTGATAAGGACGGAATTTGATCTATATGGAGGGGGAAGTCAAAGAGAATTTGCCCAGAGCCGAAATCAAAAACCCAAAGGAGCTTCCCCCCTTTGAAAAAGGGGGGTTAGGAATCGTTATGAAATTTGCTCGTCTCATCTTTGTCGCCGCTGTTCTGCTTTCTTCCTGCTTTTTTGCAGGGGCCCAGGGCCAAAGCCTGGCCTGGCCGGCGAAAACCCTATACCGATCCCAAGAGGTCGAAGGCCGCAAAATCTTCTATCGAGAGGCCGGCGATCCCCAGAATCCGACGATCTTGCTCTTGCACGGCTTCCCCTCCTCCTCCCACACCTACCGCGAGCTGATTCCGCTCCTGTCGGGAAAATACCATGTGATCGCCCCGGACTATTTGGGCTCGGGTTACAGCGAGCACCCCGATCCCGATCGGATCACTTATACCTTCGATCTGCTGGCCCTTCACGTCGATGGCCTGCTGAGCAAGCTCGGAATCGAGAGCTATGTGGTTTACATGCAGGATTTCGGCGCCCCGGTCGGCTATCGGCTGATGATGAAGCGTCCGAAAAAAGTGCGGGGCCTGATCGTGCAGAACGCCAACGCCTATATGGATGGCCTGACCGAGGCCCGCCAAAACTTCTTCAAGAAAGCCAACCAAGACCGCTCGCCCGAGTCGGTGGCGGCTCTGCACACCTTCGTCGGCCGCGAGTCCGTCATTCATAAGCAGTACCTGCGCGACGTCGCAGGCCGCGAGGAGATCATGAGCCCCGACGCCTGGACCTTCGACCTCGCCTTCCTCGACAGCGAGAAAGATCGAAAGATCCAGGTCCAGCTCTTCCAAGACTATTACAACAACTTATTGGCCTATCCCCGATGGCAGGAGTTTTTGCGCAAGCAGCAGCCGCCGGCCCTCATCGTCTGGGGCAAGAACGATCCGGCCTTCATCGCCGCCGGCGCCGAAGCCTATCGGCGCGACCTGCCGAAGGCCCAGATTCATCTGCTCGACGCCGGCCACTTCGCGGTCGAGGAGAAGGCGGTGGAGATCGCTCAGCTCATCCTACGATTCATGCAATCTCTGGAATCTTCCCCCCTTTGAAAAAGGGGGGACAGAGGGGGGATTTAAAGCGTTGGTCTACGCGACAAGGCTTGATGTCTTGCCCAATCCGTCAAATCCCCCCTGCCCCCCTTTTTCAAAGGGGGGAAGATTCAGGGATCTAGCTTCCATAGGATGAGATTCGCTCCGCCGTCCTTGACCTGAACCCTCGCCTCGGCTCCACCCAGGTAGCAGAGCGCCTCGGCGCCCTCGCGGCAATAATAGAGCAGACCCTGGAGCAGGTACTTTCCGCCGGCCTCCAAGGCCGGCAGAGTGACCCGCTTGGCCGCCAATTCCTCCTTGCCGAAGCTCGCGAGGGCCCGAGGCTCGCCGTCGACCGCGAAAAGCTGGAGCCGGCTCGGCGCTTGAGCGTTCAGCTTCCAGCCCTGGGGCAGCTCCAGCTTCCATTCGATCTTGCCGCCCGGCGCCAGCGTCAGGTCCTGACTGATCTTGCGGTTGGGCAAATTTTCGGCCGGCCGTGAAGTCGCCGAGGCCGCGGCCGGCACTTCCTTGGACTTGAGCTCCAAAGTCGAGACCTGGCCGCTCAAGGGATCGAGCGCTCGAATCCGGTGATTGTTGGTGTCGGCGACGTAGAGCTTTTCACCGATCCGAAGGATGGCGTTGGGCTCGTTGAAGCGGGCGGCGGCGAAGGGGCCGTCGGCCTCGCCGCGCCGGCCGTCGCCGGCCAAGGTGGAAAGCCGGGCGGCCTTCATGTCGTAGAGCCGAATCGAGTGGTTGTAAGTGTCGGCGATGTAGACCCGGCCCTCCTCGGCCCAGAGCCCGATCGGGTGCTGCAGCCGCGCCGTCTTCGCGTCGCCGTCCTTGAAGCCGAAGTCGAAAAGGCCGGTGCCGATCAAGGTCTTCACGGCTTGATCGAAGAGCAGGCGCAGCGAGCTGGTCTCGGAGTCGACGAAATAGAGCCGGCGCTCGACCGCGCTGAGCCCGCTCGGCTGGGACAGCGAGTTCTCGGGATAGGGGCCGTCGTCGATCGATTCCCGGCCGTTGCCGGCGAGGACGCTCAAGGCGCCGCGGGCGAGATCCAAGCTCCAAAGTTGGTGAGTGCCGGCCATGGCGATCGCGAGGCTGCCGGCATCGGGAAAGAAGGCCAAGTCCCAGGGGCTGGAGAGCGGCGTCGTCAGGGCCGGGGCGTTTTGGAGCTCGCGGAGGAAGCCTTGGACGCCGGTGCCGGCGATTGTTTTCACCTCGCGCTGGGCCAGATCGACGACCCTAATCAAGTGATTCTCGGTGTCGGCCACATAGAGCTTCCCGGGGCCGTAGAGCAAGCCTTGAGGCCGATGGAAGCGGGCGGTCGCGAAGTCGCCGTCCTGTTTGCCGGCCTCGCCCTTCTTGCCGACCGTCTCGACGACGGTGCCATCGAGCTTGATCGCCACCAGCCGGTGATGGTTGGAGTCGCTGATCCAGAGCAAGCCGCGTTCGACGTCGAAGGCCAGCTTGCCCGGGAAGCTCAGCTCCGAGGGAGCCATCTTGGCTTTCTCCGGCGAAAGCGGCAAGGGATCTTGACGAAGCTTGCCGGCGAATTCCTGGCGGAGGCGCTCGACGTCGGCTCGGACCTCGTCATAATTTCCTTCGCCCGAATAAGTCCGGTCGACCTCGCCGTCGGGCTTGATCAAGATCCAAGTCGGCCAGGCATTGACGCCGAAGGCGTTCCAAACCTTGAAATCGGCGTCGTTGACGACCGGATGGCTCAGCTCATAGCGCAGCACCGCCGCCCGGATATTGTCGGAGTCCTTCTCGTTGTCGAATTTGGCGGAGTGGACGCCGATCACCGCCAAGTCTTTGCCAAACTCCTTCTCCAAACGATGAAGGTCGGGCATGACGTGGATGCAGTTGATGCAGGCATAAGTCCAAAAATCGACGAGCAGGATCCGGCCGGCCAGATCTTCCGCCTTCAGTGGCCGCGCGGTGTTGAGCCAATCGCTCGGCGAGGCCAGGACCCGATGGCTCTCCGCGATAGGGAAGCTGGCCTTCGCCGCCGGCGCCTTGGGAGCGGGCCGGCAGGCAATGGCCAGTAAAAGAAGACCAAAGGTCAGGATTCGCTTCATCGAGCTCGCCTCCGGAGAGTGGAACACCCCAAGTACCGCCTTCATATATATAAATAGTAAAATTCAGACATATATATACGAGAAAACCTTCCATCCCGCCTAATCGCTTCAGCCAAAAAACGATAGTCCAATCGGGCCTTTCCACGCCTAAACGGCAAAAAACGCTATCCCGGCCCTTCCATTGCAGTACAATTTAGCTGGCCGCCCTCATCAGCGGCCCTGCCTCTTCTCAGGAGGCTAAAGGAGGAATCGATGACGGACCCCAAGCATGTCTCGCGCAACCGCGAGTATTACACCGATCAATACGGCAACGCCCGCCCGGTCAGCCGGGAATCCTCCCTCAACACCTCCTACGAGGACAGCGTCGACATCGGCGACGAATTCGGCTCCGATATTTCCACCAATCCCAACGTGCCCGACGAGTACCAAGAGTTTTTCGCCGATCTGCCGCCGGAGCAAGCCCCCAATGACGGCCAGCTGATGAATGGTGTCAACGAGCAAGTCGATGGCAGCATCCCTCCGGGCGCCGGACCCATCCAGTGGGGACCTTCGCAAATCAAGGAGGAGATCCAGGACCTGCTCAAGGACAACAAGGATCTCCTCGAAGCCGCCGAAGCCTATGGCCCCTTCAACGATCAGCTCGAGGAGCTGGTGCGCCAAATCGGCCGCGACGGCGCGGATCCCGAGGCCCTGACGGATCAAATGCTGGAGCTGAAGGACAACATCACCGCCGCGCTCGACGAGATCGGATCCAGCAACAACGAAAGATACGACGCCGCCATTCGCGACGTCGAATCGATGATCGACCGGGTCGAGGATTCCGATCTGACCGACGAGCAGCGGACCGAATGGACCGAAAGGCTGGAAGAGAAGGTCGACTCGCTCAAAGACGCCAAGCGGAAGAACGAATTTTTCGGCGAAGAGGCGACCGACGAGATGCAGGAGCTCCAAGAGGACCTCGCCCGCGCCATGGGGACCAGCACCCTGATCGACGAGTTCGAGAGCCTGCCTTCCAAAATCCCCAACAAGGGCGGCGCGCCTCAATACACCATGAAGGTGGTCCGGGCGGTCCGCGACGCCATGAACAGCGGCAACTGGTCGGAGGTCAACGCCCTGATGGACGAGATGGACCAAGTCACCCAAGCCGGCGGCATGGCCGGCGCCATTGGCTCCCAGATTGCCAACGACATCATCCAGCAGTTCGTCGGAGCGATCTATTTCGGCGTGGCCGGCGAGGACGAAAACAAGCTCGATCAATTTCTCTCGCTCATTCCGTCCGATATACGCCAACGAATGGCCAACATCGTCACCGCTAACGAGGATGAGCTCAATCATCAGGGCGGTTGCGGCACCGACGCCGAGCGCCGGGAGCATTATTTCTACGGCACCCCCCAAGTCACCGCCGACCGGCTCCTCGACAACGACATCGAGCGGGCCGGCGAGCGCATCGGCCGCAGCAGCAGCGCGCCGGAGCCGACCAGCTCCGGCGGCGATTAATCCACCGCCAGCACCTCCACCGGCAAGCGAAACACTTGGTAAGGCTCGCCCTTTCGGACCCCGGCCTTGGCCTTGGCGAAGGCGAGCAAATAGCGCAGGGTCCGGGCCTCGCCGGGCAAAACCACCGCCTCTCTCGCCCCCGATTTCAACAAGATCGCGTCATGAACCGGCGAGAGCGCGTCGAAGCGCGGGACCGGCTGGGGGGTCCCGGCGGTGGTCAAATAGATTTCCATTCCCGGCAATTCCGATTTTTCGACTCGGCGATGACGCGGATCCTGGGTCATCGCGGCCTTGAGATTGGCCGCGATCTCCTCGCGGAGGCTGGATTTGCGCGGCTTGAGGCTGCCCATGCAGCCCCGGATCTCCTCGTCTTTCTTCAAGGTGACGAAGACGCCCAAGGGCTGATCGAAGAGCGGCTCGGCGTTTGCCGGCCAGGCCGCGCTCTCGCCCCAGGCCCGCCGCATCGCCACCTCGACGATCGCCGCCAACTGCTCTTTCAAAACCGGATCGGAGCGAATCCGCCGAAAGCGGCGCAGGCCCTCCTCCTCAGCGGAGGGAGCGGGGCTAAAGCCCCTTGCTACGGCATCTCTTGTAGCAAGGGGCTTTAGCCCCGCCGCAGCCGCCACAACGAAAATAACGCCACTCAATAGAATCAAAACCCTTCGCTTCATTGACTTTGCTTCTCAATCCTCGTTCCCGGGAAATAGCTTTGCAAGATGGCCGGATACTTCATGCCGGCCTCGGCCCTTCCCTTGGCGCCCCACTGGCAGAGGCCGACGCCGTGACCCAAGCCGCGCCCCTGGAAACGGGCGACCTTGTCTTTCACTTCGACTTCGAACCAATTGCTCTTCAGCTCGTTCCAGCCCAAGGTCTTGCCGATCCAGGAAAGAAAATCCATCGCCGAAATCTCTCGGCGCTGGCCGCCGGCCGTCAGCTCCAGGCTGAAGACCCGACCCTGAGGCTCGCGACCGAAGGGCAGGATCGAGCTCACCTCGCCGCGAAAGGACGGCGAGCCGCCGGCCTCGAGCAGGACCGCGATTTGCTCGAGCGGGATTTCGGCCTGCCAATGGAAGTGCGGCGAGGCCGCGCAGTAATCAGCATCGGAAACGCCCTGTAAATAAGCCAGTGGTCGACCGCCGAAGACCCGCTGATTGGGGCTGGTGTGCCCGCCGCAAGTCGAATGGAAAAGCGCCGTTGCCGGTCGGCCCTGATAGGCCAGGATCTTGCCTCGGGTGCTCCGCACCGCTTCCGCCCGCTTCGAGGAGGGCAGCGGAACCCCGGCGTAGACTTGGCAATGGGTCAGATCGCAGAGATCGAAGCCTTCGGCGCCGTGGCGGCCCCGCTCGGCGACGGCATAGGTCCGAGCCAGGACCGCTTGAGCTTTCTGGGCTTCGAGCGGAAATTCCTCCGGCAGCTCGGCGGCGAGCACCGCGTCGACGTAGTCCTCCAATTCCGGCCGCTCCAGCAGGAAAAGCCGGCCGGAACGCACCCGAACCTCGAGCTCGCCGCCGAAGCGGCGAGGGCCTTTTTCAGCGACGTCGAGCATCTTGACTTCGAGCCCGGCCGGCCCGGGCCGCAAGCTTAGGCGCTCGAATTCGCCCTTGCCTTCCAAGGATAGGCCCGAGCCCGCCACCGAGATCTTGGCCGGGCTCAAGGCTCCGAGCTCGAAGTCTCGGCCTTGCTTGGAGCCGCGCAGCCGCAGTCCCTCTCCCCTCACCTCGATGGACTCGATCCGGTATTTGGAAAGCACTTGGACTTTCAGGGTCGAAGCCGCGGCCGGAAGCGGGCCAAAAAGGATCGTCAAAAGGAGCCAAACCGAGCAGCCTCTCACCGCAGCACCTCGAAGCTATCGGCCAAGCGGTAGATCCTTTCGGCCAAATCGGCGGCCTCGGCGAAGCCGTGAGCCTCTTGCAGAAAAACCAGCAAGAGCCAGCGCGGCTGCTCCACCGGATAGGCCCCGAGAAACCAGCCATTGGTGGCGTAGGATTTCGCCAAGGCATCGCCGGTCCCGGTCTTGCCGAGGATCTCGAGCCGGACCTCGGAGACTTGGCGGGCGGTTCCCTGGCTGACCGCCCGGCGCAGGCCCTGGCGCAATGCGCTCAAGCTCGGCCGGCCGAGGCGCTGGCTGAAGCCCAGCCAAAAATTCCAGGCTTCTTCCGGCGTCACCGTGAAGCTGGGCTCATCGCCGATGGCCAGGAGAGCCGGGTCGAGCCCGCCGGGCCGCTCGGGCAAGGCCGCCGCCGAAGCGAAGCCGGCTTGGATCAGGGCCGCGCGCAGCGCCGGATAGCCCAGGCTCAGGCCCAATCGCTCGAAGTAAAGATTGCAGGAAATGCCCAAGGCCCGGGCCAGATCGAGGTCGCCGTGGCCGCGGTGAGTCCAGCAGTGGCGCTTCTTCCCGCCGATCCTGTCCTGGCCGCCGCAGAAATACTTCGGGTTGAGGCTTTGCTCGGCCGCGCTTTCAGCGACGACCAGCTTGAGCCAGGAGCCGGGAAGAAAGGGGCGTTGAAGGAGTTCGGGGTTGCCGAAGACCCAGCGTTCGCCGCCTTGGCGGTCCAGCCAAAGGACCAGGCCTTCGCGGCGCCGGAGCGTTCGAGTGATTTGCCGCCCCATCTCTTGGCGGAACAGCGGTAGATTGGCCGCGACGTCTTGGCCCGGGCTCTCGAGCGGCCAAAGCCCGATCAGGAAAAGCAGGAGAAGGCCGCGCCGGATCACGGAGCGTCTTCGCGCGGCGCCGGCAAGGTCGCCCGCGGGGTCAGGAAGGCCAGGATCAGGAAGAGGACGATGGTGAGGACGCCGAGAATCTCCAAGCGAGCCACCCGGCTCAAGTCCGAGAGCTTGGCGAAAAGCGGCAGGCCGAAAACGCCGGCCCCCAGGTTGAGGTAGGCCAGGATCCCCATCGCATAGGTGTCGACGAAGAGCAGGCCGAAAAGAAAGGAAGCCGTCACCAGCCCCAGCAGATAGGCCGAGAAAGGCCGGACGTGGATGAAGACGCCCAAGGCCAAGGGGAAGATGACGCCCAAGAGCACCAAGATCAGGGCCGGATGCAGCCAGCGCTCGCGGGCCGCCACCCAGAGCAGGGCCGGCAGGAAGATGCCGGCAAAGAGGCCGATGTAGGTGTAGGGATGAGTGACGACGACGCCGAGGGTCGCGTAGTTGCTCTGCAGCAAATAATATTGGATCGCGGCCCGGCCGGCGGCAAGCAAAGCAACGAAGAAGATCGCCCGGCGCCACAGCTCGCCGGCCACCTCATCGCGGGCCTCGAGCCAGCGGTTCCCTGGAATGGCCGAGTTGAGCAGGCCGAAACTGTAAACCAAACCACCCCACACTCCGCCCAGCCTCAAAGCCACGACCAGGCCCAGGGCCAGGAAAGCGGCGGCCAAGACCGCGCTGATCCCGGTGGGATAACGGCAGAGCAAAAGGGCGAAGACGATCCAAGACACGGCGGCGCCGACCGGGTAGGACAGCGCGGCCTGCCAGGAAAGCTGGAAATAATAATGGGCCAGGGCATAGGCCAAGAGGCCGTGGACGGCGGCGAAGACCAGGGCGACCACCAGCCGCGTTCCGGCCGAGGCGCTTTCCGACAGCAGCGAAAAGCCGAAGCCCACCGCCAAACCCACGCCGGCCAAGAGGAAGGTCAGCAGCCAAGCCGAATGCAAGGTCGTGATCGTCTTGGTGAAGTAAAGGGCTCCGGCCAAGTTGACGAGGTAGGCGAAGGCCAAGGCCCCGAGGGAAATTTTGCGGTTAGAGAGGCTCATGCGGTTTCTCCTTCCCCCAGATCTCGACCCGAAGTTGATCATGGCCGATCCGGGAGACGATCTTCACCGGATAGGGATGGGGGTTGCGTAACTTTAAATCGGCATAACCGTAGACCACGGTGGCGTCGTCACCTGAAGGCACCGAGGACACCGGGCCGGTGTGAGGCATCCGCTCGAGGATCTCGAGGCCGGCGGTACGGGCGGCGTTGAACAGGGTCGAAGCCACTTGGCAGACGCCGCCGCCGCTGGTGGGGATGGCCCGGCCTTCCGAATAGCCGCGCTCGCTCATAAAACCTCGCTCAGGCGTGTAAGGACCGGCGGCGGCATTGAGCGAAAAAGTTTCGCCGCTCTTCAGGACGGTTTCGGAAAACGACAGGCTGGCCTTCTCGATGTTGCGGCGCTGGGCAAAGCTCCGCGGGCTCAGATCGGTGACGAAGGCCGCCATCCGGACCTGATAGGGCCGGGCGGCGTAGAGCGCCCCGACCACGGCGAGAGTCATCGCGGAAAGACCAAGCAAAATTGTTAGCTGTCGCGAGTTTTTCATTTTTCTATTCCCTCCCCTTTGTAAGGGGGCCAAGGAGGCAAACCGGCGACCTAAGTCGCCGGGCAAACTCCGCGGCAGTAATAGACCTTTCCAAACTTGTTGTTAGGGAGGGGTAGAGAGTCCGCGTTATGCAAAACACATTGCATGACACAAGCTCTCTACCTCCCCCTGCCCCCTCCTTACAAAGGAGGGGGAATTACTCCACTTCCAAAACGTTCTCCGCGCCCGCGCCCCTCACCTCCGGCCGATACATCTCCGAAGCCTCGGTGGGCATGACGTGGAAGGTTCCGGCCAGCTCCGGCCGCAGGGCGTAGTTGTAAACATGGACGCCCTTGCCGAGATAGTTGGCGAAGAAGGCGATCTTCTCGTCGCGCTTCTCCGAATCGGCATAATACTGGACATTGGGATCGAACTGAATGCCCTCCACCACCTCGAAGCCCGAGGGGAAAGGGTCCTCGATCACCACATAGGCCAACTCCTCATTGGACTCGACGGTCAGGCGGACGCCGACGATTTGCCCCTTTTTAATTTTGCCCTTCAAGGCCTCGGCCTTGAAGCTCCGCTTGCCGGCGCTGTCCTCGGTGACGTCGCCCAAGGTGACGTATTCGCGCTTCACCTGGATTCCCTTGGCGACCGGCGCCAGGTTTTCCTGCTGGCTGAAAGTCGTGAGGTCGGTCTGGTAATAGAGCGGAGTCGGCAGCAAGTTGCCGATCTCGAGGTCGTTGTTGCCGGTCTTGAGCTTGGGCTGTTGGACATTGCGGACGAAGTGAGCCGCGGCCACCGCGATCTTTTCCAAAAGCTCGCCGTTCAAGGTCAAGGTGCCGTTGACGCCCGACTTCACCCCGGGCAAGCCCTTGGCGTAATCGGCCAGCGCGTAGAGCACGGTCGCGGTGGCTCGGGTGTGGCGCCAGAGGCCGCCGCGGCGCTGACTCAGCAGCCAACGGGCCATTCCGTCCTTGATCGTGGGATCGATGGCCGGTGCGGTGAGCAGGGCTTGGAGGGCCCAGGCGGTGGTTTCGACGTCGTCGTAATAGCGAACGGCGTTGGCCGGCGCCGGAACATGGCACATCCCGCCCTGACAGCTGACCGCCCGCTCCAGATCCTTCCGCCAGTAATCGGCCCGATCGGCCTTGCCCTGAGCTTGGAGGGCCAAGATCAGGAAAGACTCCGACATCCGGTCGTTGAAGCCGGTCGAGCGAGGCTGAGGCGGCGTGTTCTCGACCCCGGCCAGCGAGGCGACATAGTGGATGAAGTATTGGGTCGCCTCGGCGCCCAGCATATAGCTGTTGGCCGGCGTGGTGCCGGACTTGAGCAGGTTCTTCAGCGCCTCCTTGCCGTTCTCGATCACCGAGTCCTCGACGGTGGCGCCGAGCTGCTTGGCCCGGATCAACCCATACATGGCGTAGGCCGTCATGTAGGGATCGGTGCTGTCCTGCTTCCACCAGCCCCAGCCGCCGTCGGAGTGCTGGAAGCTGACGATGCGCTTGAGGCCCTTGGCGATGACCTTGGGCAGCTTCTTGTCGATCATCGGATCGCTGAGCCCCAGGGTTTCATAAAGCTTCGAGACCGTGATCGCCGGCAGGAGCCGGCTCATGGTCTGTTCGACGCAGCCATAGGGATAATCGACCAGATAAGAGAGGGAGCCGAGCAGCTGGGCGACGAAGCTGGTGTCGAGGGTCACCTTCAGCTTGGCCCGCTGGGGATCGTTCTGCGGCGTCACCATCAGCGGCACATGGGCCGAGACGGCAGCCTCGATCTCGCCTTGGGCGTATTGATGGTCGGCGATGCCGTGAGGCAGGATCGGAATCTTGAGCTCGATGCCGTCGCTGAGGGCTGCGTTCTTGGCCAGGAGCTGAAGCTTGGCCGAGCCGGCCAGCTTGGGCAGGACCGTGAAGTCGAAGGACTGGACACCCTTGGGCTCGATGGTGAGGCTGCGGTTCTCGCCGTCCTTGGGCGAGGCGAAGTCGAGGCCCTCGGCGCCGAGCGAGACCTGCAGGGTCTGAGGCTGATCGGTGTAGTTGTGGACGATGGCCTTCAAGGTGACCCGGTCGCGCCCGGTGAAGAAGCGCGGCGTCGCCAGGCGGACGATCAAATCCTTGGAGCTGATCACCTTGTTGATTTGCTGGCCGACCGCGGTGGCCGGAGTGTGGGCCAGGACCGTCGCCCGCCAAGTCGTGAGGTTATCCGGCAAAGTGAAGCTAGTGCTGGCTTGGCCGTCGGCGCTGGTCTGGAGCATCGGCGACCAGTAGGCGGTGTCCTTGAAATTGCGGCGGAGCTGGTTCTGGTCCTCCTTCTCGATGCCACCGGAATAGTAGCCCGAGAAGGAATAGTTGCCGGTCACTCGGTTGGGCCGAGGCCCCCAGAAGAATTGCTTGATGTTGGTGGCGTCGGCCTTGAGGGCGTAGAGGCTCTCATCGACCACGCCCAGCGAAAGCTCGGCCGGAGCCGGCTGGCCGTCGGCCCCCTTGGTCGTGATCGTGTAGCTGATCTGCCCGGCCGGCCGATAGGTCGCGGCGTCGGGCTTGATATCCACCGTCAAGAAGTGTTCCTTGGGCGAGATCTGGAACTCGACCTGGCCTTCGTAATATTCCTTGTTGCCGATCAAGGCGGCGCCGACGAAGACGTTGGGAATCCATTCCTTCTGCAGCGGCAGATCGAGCTGCTTGGAGAAGCCGTCGAGGGTGACGACTTGATGCTGGAGGATCCGCGGCCCTTCGACCGTGACCAGCAGCTTGGCGTTCTTGACCGGCCCGACCAGGAAGAGCTTGGCGGTCTCGCCGGCCTCGTACTTCTTGCGGTCGACGACCAGCTTGAGCTGCTTCTGGTAGCTGAAGTCCTCGGAATCCTCGGCGCTGCCGCTGACCCAGACGTAGTCCTGATAGCTGATGTGGCGGCCGCCTTTATCCTTGCCGCTGATCGTCACCAGGTAATAGCCGCCGCGTTTGAATTGGAGCTGAAGCGGCGACTCGCCGTTGGCGCCGGTCTTGGCCTCCAAGTCGCTCTCATGCTTGTACTCGTAATTCTGGGCGACCCGGTCCCAGACCTCGCGCTCGATCTTGACCTCGAAGCGCTGCTCGGTCACCGGCTTTCCGTCATAATCCTTGGCGACTATCGTCAGCGGATAGGGCTTGCCGGGGAAGGCCAGGAACTGGTCGGTCTCGGTCCGGAAGAAGAAATCGCCGGCGGTGACGGTCGCGCCGTTCTCGGTGGTGACGGTGCGGTTGGTGATGTCGGTGGCGGTGAGCCGGAGGATGTAGCGCTGGTCGCTGGTCGAGCTCTCGGTCGGCACCTCGATGGCGACGTGGCCTTGGCGGTCGGTCCGGGCCTTGCCCTCGCTGACGTAATCGCCGTAGCCGCCATAGCTCTCATCCTCGCCCAGCCATTCCGGCAGCTCCTCGCCCGGCGAGAAATAATAATAGCTGCTGCGGTAGACGGTGTAGCTGATCTCGGCCTCGACCGGGGCTCCGAAGTAATATTGGGTCGAAACCAGGAATTTGACTTTCTCGCCGGCGAAGTAGCGCGGCTTGTCGGGCCGGATCTCGACCTTGAACTCGGGCTTGCGGTACTCGTCGACCTCGAAATCCTGGCTGAACTCCTCACCGCCGACCACCGCCTTGATCCGGTAATAACCGAGGTCGGCCTCCTCCGGCAGGTCGACTTCGTCCCAGAAGGAGCCGGCCGCGCTGCTTTGCTTTTCCTCGCTCCAGAGGGTGTTGCCCTTGGGGTCCTCGACGCTGAGCGAGACGTTGCCGGCGGCCGGAACTTGATAAGCGCCGTCGCGGTCCATCAGGCGGGCGATGCCCTTGAAATAAACCTTCTGGCCGGGCCGGTAGAGCGGCCGCTCGGTGTAAAGGAAGGTCTGGTAATGACTGCCGGCGGGCAAGGCCGCGGCCCCCTCTTCCTCGCCCTCCCCGCCTTCGTCGATCGATTCCTCGCCGTAGTCGATGGCCGGCGCCGGGGCATAGGCCCAGGAATCGGCTTGGTGGGTGGCCAGCATCAGCGAGTCGGTGGCCGCCAGATCGGCGCTGGGCAAGACCGCCACGCCGTCGGCATTGGTTTCGGCCTGGCGGACCGCGCCCTGGGGCGGGAAGAGCATGACCGAAGCCCCGCTTACCGGCTGGCCTTGGCGCAAGGTCGTCACGTAGACCAGGACCTGAGTGGAGTCGCGCTTGGTGATGAAAGCCAAGTCGGTCTTGTTGACCAGGATATTCCGGGCGAAGAATTGGCTGCGGTCGAGACTGGAGGCCTCGCCGTGGATCACGAAGGCCCCGGTCCCTTCGAGCTCGACCTTGAATCGGCGGTCGAACTCCGGAACCTCGTCGTCGGGAACCGTCTCTTGCCAAGTTTTCACCGGCTCGCCCAAGTCCTGCGGCGCGTCGGTGGAGCTGGTCAAATCCTCGATCTTTTTGCCGGCGGCGAAGTACCGGCTCAAATCGACCTTGTAGGCCTTGAACTGGATGTCGCGGACCTTGGCGCCGTTGGCGCTGATGTAGATCTTCTCCTCGGGCGTCTTGGTCTCGTTCCAGACGTTGAGGTCGAGCCGCGGCGCCAGCTCGGCCAAGGTGATTTGGCCCAAATCGAGCCTCTCGCCCTCGAAGATCTTTTGCTCCTGGAGATATTTCGATTGGTAGCCCTTGCGCGAGACGCTGGCGTAGTAAGTGCCGACCGGCAGCAGCTCGAGCTTGAAATATCCTTCGGCGTCGCTCACCGCCTTTCGAGCCACCGGATATTCGTCGAGGGTGACGGTGGCGCCGGCCAAGGGGCCGCCGCCTTCGGCGAAAATCCGGCCGGTCACGGTCCCGGTCGGCCGTTCCAGCAATAAGATGAGGCCCGCGAAAACGGCGAGCCCGGCGAGGAATAAGAGCCCGGAAAGTCTTTTCATAGCAAATCTTGATTGTAGGGGCAGCCCTTGCGGCTGCCCGATCTACGGGCGGTTCACTGACAACCCGGGCACCCGCAAGGAGTGACCCCGGGCACCCGCAAGGGGTGCCCCTACTTGTTCTTGCGGATCATCTTGGCGACTTCTTCGAGGTGCTCGGTTTCCTGGCGGACGAACTCGCGAGCCATTTCGTCCAAGGCGATATCATCGGCCGAAAGCTTGACCAGCTCGACGTAGTCTTGGAGGGCATCTTTCTCGAAGTCGTAGCTCTCTTTCAGGATGTCGTCGATGAGATGGGACTTGGTTTCGGGCACCGCGGCGCTCTCCAGCGAAGGGTGACCGCCCAGGGCCGTGATCTTCTCGCCGATCACGACGGCGTGCAGCATGTTCTCGTTGGCCTTGTCCCGAAACCACTTTTGGATCGGGATCCGGTTATGGCCCATGATCATGAAGGAATAATGCAGATAGCGGTGGATGCCGGCCATCTCCTTGCGAAATATTTTATTGAGGCAATCGAGGATTTTTTTGTCGGCGACGGGTTCGAGGTTGCTCATGATTGCTCCGGTTTGTTTAAAGAAAACAACGCCCGGTATGATGACCGGCACCGGCCGGTTAAGCAACCATTTTATGCTCGAAGCCCTCCAATGTAAGTAGGGCGGGGGTTAGAGTCCCCCCGCCCCCGTTCCTAGCGGACCTTGGAACGAAAACTTACCTCGATCTCGAGCGGCGCAGGGCCGCCCAAAGACCGAAGACCCCGAAAATCCATGCCGAACCGAAGCCCGGAGTCGCGGCGGTGGCCAAAGAGCAGCCGCCGCCGTCGACCTCGCCATCGCCGCCCCCGTCGTCTTCGACGCAAACGCTGGGCTCGCCGCTGCAGGTGAAGCCGCTCTCGACGCCGCAGAGGTTATCGCAGCCGTCGCCATCGACGGTGCCGCCGTCGTCGCACTCTTCACCGCTATCGACTTGGCCATTGCCGCAATCGACTCCGCCGCCCGAAGGAACACAGACGCTGGGCTGACCCGAGCAGTTGAAGCCGGGCTCGACTTGACAAGAGCCGCTGCAGCCATCGCCGGCATCGGTGTCGCCGTCGTCGCAGATCTCGCCGCTTTCAACGCTCCCATTGCCGCAAACCGCCGGGGTGGCGGTCGGAGTGGCCGTGGGCGTTGCCGTTGGAGTCGCCGTCGGGGTCGCCGTGGGCGTCGCGGTCGGGGTGGCGGTGGGCGTTGCCGTCGGAGTCGCGGTGGGTGTTGCGGTCGGGGTCGCCGTCGGAGTGGGCCCCGGCTCGACCTCGCAGTCGGAGCTGCAGCCGTCGCCGTCGCTGGTGTTGCCGTCGTCGCAAGCCTCGCCCAGGCCGACGTTGCCGTCGCCGCAGTTGCAAACCTCGCCGGCCTCCGGAATCCCGTTGGCGCAATCGACCGCTCCATCCTCGTTGACGCAGCTATTGGAGCAGCCGTCGCCGTCGGTGGTGTTGCCGTCGTCGCAGGACTCGGGCGCCTCCAGCTCGCCGTCGCCGCAAACGATTCCGGCGCCGGCCGCGGCGGTGTTCTTCTGGCAGTTGTTCTTGCAAAGATCGTTGGCGTTGCCGTTGCCGTCGTCGCACTCTTCGCCGGTTTCGAGGATTCCGTTGCCGCAGGTGGCACCATCGTCGTCGGCCTCGACTTGGCAGGAGGCGCTGCAGCCGTCGTCATCGCTGGTGTTGCCGTCGTCGCAACCCTCGCCGGCGTCGAGGAAGCCATTGCCGCAGCCTTCGATGATGCAGGCCGAGGAGCAGCCGTCGCCGTTGGTGGTGTTGCCGCCGTCGCATTGCTCGCCGGCATCGACGTCGCCGTCGCCGCAGGTGGCCGGGATCAAGCAGGGATTGAGACAGTTGTTGCCGCAGAAATCGGTGCCGCAGTCGGCGGCGTTGGCGTTGCCGTCATCGCATTGCTCGCCGGGGTCGATCTGCGAATTACCGCAGACATCGCCGTTGCCGAGATCGACTGCCAAATTACAGCCGGTGTTGCAGGAAGCCTGGTTGGGATCGGCGGCCGCGCTGGCGTCGCAAACCTCGCCGGCATCCAAGATCCCGTTGCCGCAGAGAGCTTCGACCGCGCAGGCATTGCTGCAACCGTTGCCGCCGGCGGTCCCGCCGTCATCGCAGCTTTCGAGAGCCCCGGCGATCTGGCCATTGAAGAGCGCCAAGTCGGGAATCAAATTCCCGGCATCGGTATCGCTGTGAACCTCGTGGACCACCCCGTCGCCGCAGGTTGCCACCTGGCAATTGGATCGGCAGTCGTCGTTGTCGTTGGCATTGAGATCCTCGCAATGCTCGCTGGGGCTGTCGCCCGAGCCGGCCGGACTATCGTCGATGCCGTTGTTGCAAAAGGGATCGAAGTCATCGGCCCGGGCTTGGGAAATCCCAAGACCCAATGCCAAAACGAAGAACAAGGCGGTCCACCGACCGCGAAAGTGGCGAGATTTCATGAGGGACTCCTTACCTAGGGCCCGTCGAGGCGCCCGGCCTTGGACATTAAAATGCACGGAACGATGGCTATATCTTCAGGTTCAACCAAGGCCCGCAAGGGCTAAGCGCTGTTTTCTGTCGCCCTTGATTTTTTTTCCAAGCTCGGAATCGGCCGAAGGGGACGGGGACGTTTTTAAGTTATTGATTTAACTAATATATTTACGAAGGTTCGCCGAGGGCCGGCGGCCGAAGGCATGTTTTCTGGAGAAAACGAAAAATGCGCCGGCTCCAGGAATTCCAAGCGGCTTGCCAGCCCCGAAAAGTTCTGACATAGGACTGTTCATCTCGATGGTTTCCATTTTCGATTTCACGGACTACCGGCGCTTTTTAAAGAAAAAGTTTGAGGAGGCCAAGGCGCGCAACGCCCTCTTCTCTTACCGGGCCTTCAATCGCCTGGCCGGGATCCAATCCTCCGGCTTCCTGAAGCTGGTCATGGACGGAAAACGAAACTTGGCCGAGGAAGGCATCGAGAAGATCGCCCGCGGCTTCAAGCTCAACGAGTCCGAAAAAAAATATTTCCATTCGCTGGTCCGTTTCAACCAAGCCCGAAACAACGAAGACAAGAACCGACATTATCTCGAGCTCTCGCAGCACCGGCGCTTCGCCTCGGCCAAGCCGCTGCGCTGGGCCCAATATCGTCTCTTCGCCCATTGGTATTACGTCGCGATCCTCGAGTTGGTCCGGTTGCCCGGAAACGGCGGCAAGGATTTGCGCTCGATCCAGAAAAACCTCAACCCGCCGATCGACCTCAAGCAGGTCAAGCAAGCGGTTCAAGAGCTCAAGGCCTTGGGCCTGCTCGACGAGGAAAAGGACGGCAGCTTGGTCCGGCGCGAGGCCATGCTCTCCACTCCCGACGAGGTCCAATCGGTCTCGATCGCCCTCTTCCACCAGCAGATGTCGCAGTTGGCCGCGCGGGCGGTCATGAAAGAAGCGGCCGCCGACCGCGAATTCTCGGCATTGACCATCGCCACATCCAAGAAGACCTTCCAGAAGGCGAAGCAGGAGATCCAGCGCTTCCGCAAGCGGCTCCATTCCCTGTTGGAGGAGGACCGGGAAAATCCGGCCGAATTCGTGGCGCATCTCAATTTTCAAATGTTTAAGGTCAGCAAATCGAACGGGGGCTCTCATGAATAACAGAATGTCGCGCTGGACGCCGCTGTGGCTATTGCTGGCGATCCTCAGCGCCTGCGGCTCGGTTCCCAACAAGGGGATCGAAGTCGGAAATCCGGATCTCAAAGGCAAGGTCCTGACCCTGACCCCCAAGGAGCGCCCCGAGACTTTCCTCTTGGATTTCGCCGAAGACGGCAGCGTTGCCGCGACCCGCATCCTGGAAAACGAATTCGAAACGGTGCCGGCGACCCTCGAAACCGCCGAAGCCTTCGCGCAGGTCACCGCGACTTTCGGCGACGGAACCGACCTCGATGCCCAGCTCTTCTTCGACGACAGCGGCCAGCTGAGCGAGGCGACTCTGGCGCTCGACGGCCAGCCGGTGGAACTGGAATCGTCGGTCCTGAACCCCAAGGCGCTGCGGCAGCCGGACTTCAAGCTGGCGGCGTTGGGAGTGGCCGAGCGGCTCTGCGCCCGCCTCACCGAGTGCGGCGCCGAGGCCGACGCCGGCTCTTGCACCGAGACGATCTTGGACGTTCCGGGGCTGGCACCTTCGCTCGGCGGATCCGGCGGTCAATCGCTGCGGGAGATGCAGGTTGAGCTCGATTCCGGCGAGCTCGAGGCCGTCGAAACCAGCCTGGAAAGTTGTTTTTGGGAAATCTCGCAGATGCCCTGCGCTCAAGCCCAAAAGGCCCGGCCGCCTTCCAATCCCCAGATCGACCTGGAGGTGCGGCAGATGATTCCGCGGCCGAGCTGCTCTTCGGGATTTCGGGCTACGTCATCGTAAGCAAAGCAGCGTCATCCTGAGCGGGGGCCCCAGTCGAACGCCGTCAGGTTCGAGTGAGACTGGGGGGAAGGGTCTGCGACTGGCCAAGAAACTTTTGGATACGGAATACCTTCGTATCTTTTGATGGTAGTCCGAGAAGACGAAGCGGCTTAGACCTTTCAAAGAACCTTGGGAGGTCGCAGATCCTTCGCTTCGCTCAGGATGACAAGGTCGCTCGGCGACCTTGTCATTTCGCCCGCTCGAGGTAGTCGTGGGTCTCGGTGTCGATCCGAACCTTCTCGCCCGGGCTGATGAATTGCGGGACCTTGATGGTGAGGCCGGTGACGATCTTGGCCGGCTTGTAGCTCGAGGTCGCGGTTTGGCCCTTCAAGGCCGGCTCGGTCTCGATGATCTCGAACTCCATGATCTTGGGTAGCTGCACGCCGATCGGCTTCTCCTCGTAAAATTGAACGTCGATGACGGTGTCGGGCAGCAGGAAGTTCACCGCGTCGCCCAAGTCCTTGGCGTTGAGCTGGACCTGCTCATAGTTCTCGGTGTTCATGAAGTGGTAGCCGTCGCCTTCCTGATAAAGAAACTGCATCTTCTGGGCCTGGAGGGTGATCTTTTCGATCCGATCCGAGGTGGCGAAGCGCTGCTCGACCTGATTGCCGTTCTTGATGTTGCGCATCTTGATCTGCATGAAGGCCCGGAGGTTGCCGGGCGTGCGGTGAATCGACTCCATCACGTAATAAGGCTGGCCTTCCCATTCGACGATCATTCCAGGGCGGACTTGGTTGGCGTTCATCGGGTAACTCCTTAAATTCTATGGCAAATTCAATTATGGGCCAGGCCCATGACGGCGGGCAAGCCTATATTGGGCTTGAGGCTTCAAATCAATCCATAAAAAAAGGCGGGAGAATTTCTTCTCCCGCCTTGGGAATCAGGAAATCAGCGGACTAGCGAGTTCGGCGCCGCAGGACGCCGATCCCCAGGACCGGCAAGAGCCAGATCCAGGCCGCGCCCATCGGAGTGACGCCGGCGCCGAGGGAGCAACCGCCGCCGCCGACCTCGTCATTGATGGCGCTTCCCAAGAGGACCAGGAAGTCGGTGGTCTCGGGATCGGAGTCCACCGAAACCACGGCGCTGAAGCTGCCGGAAGCGCCACCGCTCTGGAAGGTTGCGGTGACGGTGCAGCTGGCTCCCGGCGCCAAGGTTTGGCCGTCGCAGTCGTTCACCTGGGTGAACTGGGAGTCGCCTTCCAAGGTCAGAGCGGCAATCTGGACCGAGCCATCGCCGATGTTGGTGATGGTCGTGCTCTGGCTGTCGGAAGAGCTGGTCTCCAAATCAAAGTCCAAAACATTGGTCTTGATCTGGAGCTTGCCGACTCCCGGCGGAACCGGGACGATGCCGGTGCCGGTCAGGTTGAAGGTGAAGCTCGGCGTTCCCGAGTCGTTCGGGATCAGCACGGTGTCGGAGAAGGATCCACCGGCCGTCGGGGTGAAAACCGCGTCAAAAGAGCAGTCTTCGCCCGGCGCCAGGATCTGGCCCGAGCATTCGTCATTGCTGAGGCTGAACTGGGTGGTGTCTTCGCCGACGCGGGTCAGCGTGCCGATCGTCAGATCGGCATCGCCCTCGTTCGTCAGGATGATCGTGTTGGGACCGCCCTGGCTGCCGACGTTGACGTTGCCGAAGGCTCCGCTGCCGGCGGTGCCGATCGAGGATTGGACGCCGTCGCAGAGGAGCTGGAGCTCATTGGGGCTCGAGGGCGCATCGCTGACGATCTCAACCGTGCCGATGAGGGCTCCGGTCGAGCTCGGATTGCAGACCGCCTGGATGATGCAGGTGCCGCCGGGAGGCAGGCCCGCGCCGTTGCAGGTGGTGCTGGTCACGGTGAAATCGGCGCCACCCGAGGTGACCGTCACACTGGTGACGCTGAGGTTGGTGATGCCGGTGTTGACGATCTGGCTGACATGGACCTGACTGGTCTGGCCGACGATCACCTCGCCGAAATCCTGGCTCGGCGGCATGACCGCCACTCCGGGCCCGACGATGCCTTCGCAATCCAGGCCAACCGAGAGCGGGCTGTTGGGATCGTCACTGCTCAGATCCAAGGAATCGGACAGCGGGCCGGTGGTGGTCGGGCTGCAGGCCACTTGGACCAAGCAGCTGCCGCCGGGCGCCACGACCGCACCGTCGCAGGTGTTGCTGGTGATCTCGAAGTCGGTGCCGCCGGTCAAGGCCGCGGTGGTGACGGTCAAGTCGGTGCTGCCGCTATTGGTGAATTGGACGATCTGGCCGGTGCTGGTGTTGCCCACGCCGACGTCGCCGAAATCGATGCTCGTCGGATTGGCCACGGCCACCGGCCCAACCACGCCATTGCAATCCAAGTCGACGGTGGCCGGGCTGTTCGGGTCGTTGCTGGCGATGCTCAAGGTGTCGCCGAGGGCCGCATCGTCGGTCGGGGTGCAGGTCACCTCGATGATGCAGCTACTGCCGGGCGCCAAGGGCAGGCTGTCGCAGGTATTGCTGCTGATGGCGAAATCGGTGCCGGTGGTCAAGCTCGCTCCCGACACGATCAAATCGGTGGTGCCGAGGTTGATGACTTCGACCGCCTGGGGAACGCTGGTATGACCCACGCCGACATCGCCGAAATCCAGCGCGTCGGGATTGACCACCAGGACCGGGTCCAGGACGCCGTTGCAGTCGAGGTCCACCGTATCGGGGCTCGAATCGGCGTCGCTGGTGATCTCCAGCGAATCGGTTAGGGCCGCGGCGGTCTGGGGGATGCAAACCAGCTGAACCAAGCAGCTGCCGCCGGGCGCGATCGCCGCCCCGTCGCAGGTATTGCCGATGATCTGGAAGTCGGTGCCGGTGACCAGGGCCGCGGTGGTGACGTTCAAGGGCGCCGTTCCGCTGTTGGTCACTTGGACAAGCTGGGCCAGGCTGGTCACGCCCACGCCGACGTCGCCGAAGTCAAGGGCGGCCGGGTTCAGGCTCACGGCTTGGCCGATGACGCCTTCGCAGTCCAAGGTCACCGAGTCGGGGCTCGAATCGGCATCGGTGTCGAAGTCCAAGGAATCGGGCAAGGAGCCGGTGGTCGTCGGAGTGCAGACCACTTCGACCAAGCAGCTGCCGCCCGGCGCCACGGTGCCGCTGCTGCAGGTGTCGGTCACGATGCCGTAATCGGTGCCGGTGGCCAGGGCCACGCTGTTCACGGTCAGGTTGGTGGTTCCGCTATTGGTGAGTTGGACCAACTGGGAGGGGCTGGTGACGCCCACGCCGACGTCGCCGAAGTCGATGGCGGTCGGGCTCAGGCTCACGGCTTGGCCGATGACGCCGTTGCAATCCAGGGTCACCGAGTCAGGGCTGGAGGCCGCGTCACTGTCGATGTCCAAGGAATCGTTCAGCGGGCCGGTGAGCGTCGGGGCGCAGACCACCTCGACCAAGCAGCTGCCGCCGGGCGTCACGGTCGCCCCGTCGCAGGTGTTGTTGACGATGGCGAAATCGGTGCCGGTGGCCAGCGCGGCGGCGGTCACGCTCAAATCGGTGGTGCCGCCATTGGTCACTTGGACCAGCTGAGTCTCGCTGGTGGCTCCCACCGCAACGTCGAGGAAATCGATGGCGGTGGTGCTCAAGCTCACGGCCGGGCCGGCCAAACCGTTGCCGGCGAGATCGACCAAGAGATTGGGATTGACCGGATCGTTGCTCGGGATGACGGCGTCGGCGCTGAAGGCGGCCACGGCATCGGGCGCGAAAGTCACGTCGAAGTCGCAAGAGCCCGAGGGAGCCACGGTGGTGTTGCTGCAGCCGTCGGCCGAAGCATCGATGGCGAAGTTCGCCGCGTTGAGACCGGCCACGCTGATCTGACCGATGGTCAAGGAAGCATCGGCCGAGGTGTTGGTGACGGTGATGGTCTGAGTGTCGGTGGCTCCGACGACCGTGTCGGCGAAGGTCGGGGCCGGGGCCGAAATTCCGGGGACGAGGCCGGTGGCCGAAAGCAGAGCCTGGAAGTTGGGCGCCGCCGGATCGCTGCTCGGAACGTTGACGTTGGCCGCGAAGGCGCCGGCTTCATTGGGCCGGAAGACGATCTCGAAAGTGCAGTTTCCGGCGGGGGCAACGGTGGTGTTGGAGCAATTGTCGTTCAGCACGGCGAAATTGGTGAAGTCCTCGCCGACGATGCTGATCGCGCCGATATCGAGGTCGATCGTGCCGTTATTGGTCACGGTGGCGGTGACGGCCGCGCTTTCCTCGCCGACCGGAGTGTCGGGGATCGGATCCACCACGACGTCGATGTCGGAGGACACGCCGGTGCCGCTCAAATCGATGACATGGGGGCTGCCGCCGGCATTGCTGGTGATCGTGACGGTGGCCGCGTGAGCCGCGACCGTCGTCGGATGGTAAACGACCCCGATGCGGCAAAAGCTCGCCGGCTGATTGGTAACCGGGTTCTGCAGCGTCACGCCGGTGCATTCATCCTGAAGCGAAAAGTTGGCTGTATCGTCAAGAACCACCGAGGCAATGGTCGGGGCAGTGCCTATAAGGTTGGTTCGATGGATCGATGCGGTGCCGGTGGCCGAGGCGCTGCCGACATTGACGGTGCCGAAAGCGATGGCATCATCGTCGGGATTAATCGCAATGGTCTGCGCCGAAACCGGTTGGGCGGCGAAGAGCAGAACCGTACACAGGGTGAAAAACAACAACGAAGTGAAGCGTTTCATCGATCATCCTCCGGGAGCGTGGCGGGTGCATCCGACGGCTCACGATTCAAAATTGAATTTTAAGCGGATTGAGAACAAGAAGGTTCAGGAACAGAAGCCGATAGAAGGACTCAGTGGCCGTTCCGCTCGGCTCCCAAGATCATTCCCCCCTACATGTCCCTAATACCGGGGGGCATGAAACAGAAACTGTGGATAAATAGCAAATGTATTTTTTAATGGATGTTATTTTGTACCGTACATAAGAAGTATTTTTCCAAAATTTTGTGCGAGGTTCCGCCATGAAAAGAAAAATTCTCTTCGTCTGCGTGGGGAACGCCTGCCGGAGTCAGATGGCTGAAGGCTTGGCGAGAAGCCTCGGCGGAGATCGAGTCCTGGCCTACAGCGCCGGGTCGCGTCCCGCCGGCTTCGTGGCTCGTGGCGCGATTGAGGCCATGGCCGAGATCGGCATCGACATCGCGGGCCAAGACTCCAAGTCGGTCGAGGAATTCCGGGGCCAGGATTTCGACGCGGTGGTGACGATGGGCTGCGGCGACGCCTGCCCTTGGGTGCCGGCCAAGCGGCGCTTGGATTGGCAAATTCCCGATCCGATCGGGCAGTCGCCGGAGTTTTTTCGCAAGGTCCGCGACCAGATCGAAGCCGAGGTCCGCGCCCTCCTCGAAACTCTCACCTCCCTTTGAAAAAGGGGGGCTGGGGGGGATTTGAAAGCCGTTGCAAACCAAAATAAGTTCGATTTCTAGGCCTTTCCTTCCAAACACCGCTTGAAATCCCCCCTTAATCCCCCTTTTTCAAAGGGGGAAAATCAGCGGGGCTAAAGCCCCTTGCTACTGCCTTTTTTCAGCAAGGCCTCCAAAGACGGGCTCCGCTGGCCATTCAGCCAAATCTTCCCCTCTTCGACCTTGAGATCGAGGCTCAGGGTATCGGCCTTCGAATCCACCACGACATAGGCGCCGGCCAAGCCCAGGGCCAGCGAGGCGCCCGACTTGATCCGGTCGAGGAAGGCTTGGAGCTTGGAGAGCCGTTCGATTTTCAAATGCAGGTCGACCTGGGCCGAGCTCAAGAGCTGCCCGGGGTTAACCGGCTTCTCCCGATGCAAGGCACCCAACAAGGCCAAGGCCGAGATCCAGGAGTCGAGCCGGGTCTTGGCCATGAAGCCGCCGTTGAAGGCGAAGGCTTCGGCGCCCAAGTCGATTTTCCATTTCCAATCGATCCCCGCCTCCTTGTCGGCGAAGGGCGCAAGAAAATCGCCGCTCGGGCCGCTCTCGGGCTGGGCCCGGGCCGCGGCCACCAGCTCGCGATAGGGCAGCGGAAAGCCCAGCTCGAAATCAAGCTTGCCGTTCTTGACGCCGGGCGGAAACCCGGAATCGGCCTGGGAATCGAATTCGCCGCTCAGCCGATAGTCCCAGCGATCGGCCTTGCCCTCGAAGCTCAAGGCCAAATTCCGCTGCTCGGTCCGGTAACCCGGAGCGAGGTAGGAAATCCTCTCCAAGCCGAGCTTGACCTCCATCGTATCCGGCAGATGGGCGATGTAGGGCAGGTAAATCCGGGCGGCCAGGGACTCGGCCAGGGCCCCGGGCCCGCGCAGGGCGTAGAGCTCGGAGTAGTAGCGAATGGCCAAGTTGAGCCAGGTCTCGTAAGTCATGCCGCGATAGCTCAAGGCCTCCTCGAAGTCGGCGCGCCCGAGCTCGAAGCGGCGCTGGCTCCCACCGAAAGCGAAGCCCTGAGCTTGGCCGTTCAGCTTCCAGCCGTAGCCGTCGGAGCCTGGCAGATAGCGGACCGCGAAATCCACCGGCTCGAGCTTGGCGCTCCATTTCTCTCCTTCCTTGAAATCGAAGCCGGCCCAGCGGAAGTCGAGCCGGTCGATCCGGGGGCGCAGCTGCGAGAAAGTCGAAGGCAGCGCCGGGATCTTGCCCGCCGGCGTATCGGGCAAGGCCCGCCACATCTCGCGCCAGCGCAACCTCGTCGCCTCGTCCCAGCGGGCTGCGATTCCCTCGGCCGCGAAGGTCGCCTGCCCGAGATCGCCCCGAATGCCCCGGCCTTCGGCCGCCAAGCCCTTGCCGTGAAAATGAGCTCGCCATTTCCAATCGCCGCCCTCCGGCGTCAGGACGTAACCGAGGTCGGTGGTGCCGACCTGAATCCGCTCGCGCTCGCCGGCGGCCGGCCGCTTTTCCCAAGTCAGAGCGTGAAAGCGGAAATTGAGCTGGGTCGGAATCTTACTCTCGCCGGGCCGCAGTTGAAGCCAGGGCTCCTCCAGGCTCACGAATTCCACGGCCTCGGTCTTCCGGCTCGGGAAGCGGAGGCTCTCGGCGCTGACGCTCAGGATTCGATCGGGCCAGGCCAACTCGAAGGCCAGGCGCTCGAACTCGATCTCATCGCCGCCGGCGTTGCCGGCGTCGAGGACCAGGCGAAGGCCGGCCTGATCCCAGAGGCCGGTCTTCAAGCGTCCCTTGCCGAGCTGCCAGGGCAGGGTCGCGCCCCATTCGCCGGCATCGAGGATGACTTGGGGAATCTCGACGTAGGGTTGAAGCCGGAAGAGGCCCTTCACCCCGCCGCTCGGCGCCGACAGGACGAGCTTGAGGCCGAGCGCCCGGTATTCGCCGCCGCCGGCGATCGCCTTCAAGCGCTGGGCGGCTTGATAGTAACGGAAGCCCAAGAAGGCGGCGGCCGCGAGGACCAGGACCGCGAGCAGGATCGCGACTTTCTTCACTCGGCGCCCCTCGCCGTCTGCCAGGGCCATCGTCCGTCGGTTTCCACCGCCACCGACCAGCTCAAAAAGGTTCGGATCAGCACCAAGAGGCCCAAGGCCAGAATCTCTTGCAAGGTCGGGCGAACGGTGACGGTTCGGATGATGTCGGCGGCCACCAGGAATTCCAAGCCGAGCTGAAGGGCCCGCCCGATCTGGATCCGGTAAGCTTTGAAAACACCGCCCTCGCCCTTGGCCAGGCGAAAGAGCGCGTAGATTCCGCCCAGCACGATGCCGAGGAGGATAGCCGCCACGCCGATCACTTCGATGACGACAACCGAGTAATTCACAATGGAGCCGACGACTTCTTTTTCCATGAGGATGCCGAATTTTCTCTTTCCGCCGAGACCTTGCCAAGCAATTCCTGAAACAAAAAAGCCGCCGCGGCGAGGCCGCGACGGCTTTGAAAGGCTATCCAACGGCGGCTTTAGGCCTTCTTGCTCTCCTCGAGGTTCTTCAGGCCCTCTTTCTTGGCGTTGACCAAGATGGCCATGTTGCCGTGGGGATGCTTGTTCTCGCGCATCAGCTGGTGGGCCTCGCCGGTCTGGCCGAAGGTCCAGGTGCGGGAGAGGCAGGGATCGACCTTGCCTTCGAGCACCAAGTCGTTGAGGCCCTTGGCCTCCTTGTCGTTGGCGAAGTGCGAGCCCTGGAAGCGCTTCTGCCGCATCCAATGGTAGCGGAGGTCGAGGGTGGCGTTGTAACCGGTGGTGCCGGCGCAGATCACGACCATGCCGCCGGTGTCGCAGACGAAGCCCGAGGTCGGCACCGTCGACTCGCCGGGATGCTCGAAGACGATCCGCGGGCTCTTCTTTTCGCCCAAGACGTCCCAGATCGCCTTGCCGAAGGAGCGGGCTCCGGCCAGCCAGGCGTTGTACTTCTCGGTGTCCTCCCAGTGCGGCAGCATGCCCCAGTGGTTGAACTTGCGGCGGTCGATGACGCCGACCGCGCCCAAGTTCTTGCAGTATTCGACCTTGTCGTCGCCCGAGACCACCGCGATCGGCTTGGCGCCGAAGGCCTTGCAAATCTGGATGGCCATCGAGCCGAGTCCGCCGGCGCCGCCCCAGATCAGGACGACGTCGTCCTTCTTCACTTCATGCTCCTGCCAGCGGGTCAGCATCCGATAGGCGGTGGCGCCGACCAGCATGTAAGCCGCCGCGCCCTCCCAGCTCAGGTGCTTGGGCTTGGGCAGGCATTGATGATCTTGGACCTTGGTGAATTGGGCGAAGCTGCCGTAATTGGTCTCGTAGCCCCAGATCCGGAAGCTGGGGCCGTACATCGGGTCCTGGCCGGCCTTGACCAGCGGATCTTCCTGGCTCCATTGGCCGCAGTGGATGACGACCTCGTCGCCGACCTTGACGTTCTTCACCGCCGAGCCGACCTTATAGACGATGCCGGAGGCGTCGCTGCCCCCGATGTGGAAACCGCTGCTGTCCGGGAAGTAAGGGTCCTTGGGCCGGGCCTTGGTCACGTCGATCGGGATGCCGAGGGCCGCCCAGACGTTATTATAGTTGATGCCCGCGGCCATGACGTAAACCAGGACTTCGTCGGGCCGCAGCTCCGGCACGTCGACGGTCTCTTCCTTGAACGCGACCTTGGGCTCGCCGAAGGCGGTGGGACGGATCACCTGAGCGATCATCTTCTTCGGCACCTCGCCGACCGGCGGAATCTCGCCGAGCTGGTATAGTTCTTTGGTCATGGGGTCTCCTTCTTTGTCTCTTAAGCACGGGACATCGCGATTTCCGCGATCTCTTCCATGATGGTGTTCAATTCGAAATCCTTGGGCGTGTAGACGCGGGCGACACCTTGGTCAAGCAGGGCTTTTTGGTCGGAGTCGGGGATGATGCCGCCGGCGACGACCGGGACCTTGAGGCCCTTCGCCTTCATCAGGCGCAGAGTCTCGGGGATCAGCGCCAGATGCGAGCCCGAGAGGATGCTCAGGCCGATGACGTGGACACCCTCTTGCAAGGCGGCCTCGACGATCTGCTCCGGCGTCAGGCGAATTCCCTGGTAGATGACTTCCATCCCGACGTCGCGGGCCCGGACCGCGATCTGCTCGGCGCCGTTGCTGTGGCCGTCCAAGCCGGGCTTGCCGACCAGGATCCGCAGCTTCTCGCCCGATTTTTTCTGGAAAGCCTCGACCTTGGCCTTGGCCCTTTCGATCCCCTCATTGGTGCCGGCCAAGCGGACGCCGGCGACGCCGGTCGGGGCGCGGTATTCGCCGAAGACCTCGCGCATGGCTTGGGCCCATTCGCCGGTGGTGACGCCGGCATGGGCGGCCCTGATCGAGGGCGGCATGATGTTGTCGCCCTTCTCAGTGGCGACCTTCAACTCCTGGAGGGCCTGCCGGACCTTGGCTTCGTCGCGGCCGGCGCGGAACTTTTTCAGGCGCTCGATCTGTTGGCGCTCGGCCGACTCGTCGACCTTGAGGATGCCCTCGTCGCGGCCGCCGGTCAGCGGACTCTCGGCCGTCTCTTGGAAGCAATTGACGCCGATGACCTTGATCGAGCCCTCCTCGATGGCCCGGACCCGGGCGGCGTTGGACTCGACCAATTTCTGCTTCATGTATTCGACCGCGTTGACCGCCCCGCCCATCTGCTGGACCACTTCGATCTCTTTCTTGGCCGAGTCGATCAACTCTTGGACCTTGGCCTCGATCACCGGCGAGCCGTTGAAGATGTCGCCGTACTCGAGCAGGTCGGTCTCCATCGCGATGACCTGCTGGATGCGGAGCGACCACTGCTGGTCCCAAGGCCGCGGCAGGCCCAAGGCCTCGTTCCAGGCCGGGAGCTGAACGGCCCGGGCCCGGGCGTCCTTGCTCAAGACCACCGCCAGCATCTCCAAGACGATGCGCTGGATGTTGTTCTCGGGCTGGCGCTCGGTGAGGCCCAGCGAGTTGACTTGGACACCATAGCGATGACGCAGCATCTTTTCGTCTTTGACGCCGTAGCGGCTTTTGCCGAGCTCTTCCCACATCCGGCCCATCGCCCGCATCTTGCACATCTCCTCGATGAAGCGGACGCCGGCATTGACGAAGAAGGAAAGCCGGCCGAAGACCTGATCGAAGTCCGCCTCCGGCACCTGGCCGGTGGCTTTGACCGCGTCGAGATAAGCCATGGCGTTGCACATCGAATAGGCCAGCTCCTGCATCGGCGTCGCGCCGGCCTCCTGCAGGTGATAGCTGCAGATATTGGTCGGGTTCCACTTCGGGATGTTCTTCACCGTGTAGGCGATCATGTCGGTGATCAGCCGGATCGAGGGCTTGGGCGGAAAGATGTAGGTGCCGCGCGAAAGGTACTCTTTCAGGATGTCGTTCTGGGTGGTTCCCTGCAAAACCTTGGAGTCGACCCCGCGCTTCTCGGCCAGCGCGACGTAGAGGGCCAAGAGCCAAGCCGCGGTGGCGTTGATCGTCATCGAGGTGTTCATCTTCTCGATCGGGATCTGGTCGAAGAGGGTCTCCATGTCCTGGAGATGGGAGATCGGAACGCCGACCTTGCCGACCTCGCCCCGGGCCATGACCGAATCGCTGTCATAGCCGGTTTGAGTCGGAAGATCGAAAGCCACCGAAAGGCCGGTCTGGCCCTTGGAAAGGTTGAGCCGGTAGAGCTCGTTGGAGGCCTTGGCCGAGCTGTGGCCCGAATAAGTCCGCATCACCCAAGGCTGGTCGCGCTTTGCCGCCATATGCCCTTGCGACTATTCGGTTTTCCGGGGTCGGTCAAGTGGGGTTTCGGCGCAATAGGTAATCGATCAAGCCGGCGCGGGCCGGGTCGAAAACATCGGGATCCTCGCCCCAATAGGCTCGCCAAAGGGCCCGCGCTTCGCCGGCGGCGACCTGGGCGAGCAGCGAGTCCAAGCTCTCGCCGGCGAAGGGATCCTCGCCCTGCTCCGTGAAAACTTTCCCCCCAAAGACCCGGTCGCGGAGGTAGCACCAGGCCGCTCTTCCCACCAGCCGCATGTCCTCGGGAGTCTCAGGATGAAGGATGAATTGGGCCATGGCATCGGCGGCTTGATAATAGGCGGCGCCGGCGGAGGCGAATGCCTCGCTTTCGCTGTCGTAGGGATGTCCGTAGTAGTCCGGTCGCGACGGCGAGTAATTGGAGTCGTCGAAAAGCTCGTAGCTGCGGTCGGCCAAGCTCAGCCGGTAGATCGACCGCCAAGCCGCGTCCCGATCCAATCCGTCGGAATGAAAAAGACCGTGCATCATCTCATGGCTCAAGGTGGCGCGAGCCGATTCAGCTCGGCGCGAAGGCTCCACGTGCCACTCCGGCCGCAGCCCGACTTGGTGGGAGCTCGAATAGTAGTGGCCACATTGCTTCTGGTTCCAGGTGAACTCGACGATCGGCCGCTTCAGATAGGCGTTTATGCCCCGGATCCAATTGGCCAGCTCCGGAACCTCCTCTTCCCGAAAAAGCCCATCCGGCATCCGCAGCACGAAGACGTAGTAATCGGAGGGATGAAAGGAGCCGAAGACTTCCTTCCAAGGCGGCCGTCGAGCGACCAAGGCCAGCTCCTGGGGCCCGCGCAGCTTCCGGCTATCAAGGTCGGCCTGGAGCGGACTTGGCCCCGGGGCCTGGGGCCGAACCCGCTCGGCCCGCTGGACCCGCTCCTCGCTTCCGATCCAACGTTCGACGAATCCCTGGAGAACCGTTCTCATAAACGAAGGCTGAGCGATAAGCCCATCATTTGGGGTGAAAAAGCAGGCGAGACTTGGGCCCGGACCGTGCTCCTACGGCCGCGGGGCCCCAAGCCTTGCCCATGAAGCATCAGGCCGCGGTGACGGGCGATTTTCGCGGCCGAGATGAAAATCAACATTCCGACCAAGCCGGCGCCGGCGCCGATGGCCGAGCCGACGAGTAGCTTGCGCTCTTGACGGAGGCTGGCCTTGGTCTCGCCGCGCAGCTCGTCGATGGTCGATTGAACGTCTTGGTTTTCGGCGGAGGCCCGCGCCTCGATGCGATGGAGCATGCCGAGCAGCCCCGGAACCGCGGCGGCGGCGGATCGAGCGTCCCGGCTGAGCTCACCCGACTCCTCGAAGAGAGTCTCGCTGCCTTGAGAAGCCGAACGAAGCAATTGATCGGAGGCTACCGCCTTGCCGTAGCGCAGACCTGACCAAAGCGTCAGCCCTCCGCCGGCCAGGAAGGTGCCGGTGCTCAGCGCGCTCATGACCACGAAGGCGGTGTAAGCGTCGGCATTGCGCTTGGCCCGGTTGAGCGGCGGCTTGGCCGGCGCGGCCTCGACGGGGCCTTCCGGCTTGGAGACTGGTTTTGTAGCCTTCACCTTCATGCCAAGAACATTGGCAAAGCCCATGCCAGGGGCATTTCTTCCAAAGAAGCCTCAAAAAAGCCCTTTTCGAGGCGGGAAGTCCCCGAACGGGAAAAAACGTGAAGCGAAAAAGAGGCAAATCGCGGATTGCGCGGGCTTTTCGGGCATGCTTATAATGATGCCGAAGGGCTCTAGAGGAGTGACTATGGGAAAAAACTCAAGCGCGGCGATGGTTATCCTCGCCTGCCTGGCATTGGCTTCAACCCTTCAAGCCGCGTCTTCCACCACGACCAACGATTCCGATGACGAGCTGGTGATCAACTCCAATGTGAGCGGAGTCATCACCGGGCCGGCCTGCCAACCGCCGAGTGGAGGCATGACTGTTTGCCGTTGGGACAACATCCAAGTCGAATACGTTCAGTCTCGCCTCATCCGGTGGAACGCCACCTACACGCAGAACCTGATCATCAAGGGCAAGTACAAGGAAATCAATTTGAACTTCCAGGTCGCCAACGCCGCGGCGGCCAATGCGGTGGCCAGCTGCGAAAGGATGGCTTCTTCTTCCTTGGCCGGCCTGGGCCTTCTCTCTTTTTATGCCAATGTCTACACCTCGGCCGGCGCCGAGCTTGAAGCCGGTTTCAAGAGCAGCAAGATCACCGTCCATGTCGATTCGAGCCCTCAGACCTACCTGGAACTGGGCTGCTTCCTGACCGGCAACTAGCCGATACGGCGAGCGGGAGCCTTGGCGACTCCCTTGGAAAGCAGGATCTGCCACACCTGCAGCTCGCGGGCTCGGAAAGCCGCGGCGCAGGTGAGCAAGTAATACTTCCACATTCGATGGAAGCGCTTGGAGTATCGTCCGCTCAATTCGCTCCAGCCATTTTCGAAATTCTCCCACCAAGCCATCAAGGTCCGGTCGTAGTCCGGCCCGAAATTGTGCCAGTCCTCCATGATGAACCGGCCTTCGGCGGCGGCTCCGATCTGGGCGATCGAGGGCAGCATCGCATTGGGAAAGACGTAGCGCTGGACCCAAGGATCGATGCGAGTGGTCGAGCGGTTCCCGCCGATGGTGTGGAGGAGGAAGAGCCCGTCGTCCCGCAAGCGGTCGGCGGCGACCGTCATGAAACGGCTGTAATTCTTGTAGCCGACATGCTCAAACATGCCGATCGAGACGATGCGGTCGAACTTTTCGGGCGGCAAATCGCGGTAATCCTGAAGCCGGATCTCGACGCGCTTAGCGGCGACGTGGCGTTTGGCATAGTGGAATTGATTCTTGGAGACGGTGATGCCGACCACCTCGACCCGGTGCTTCTCGGCGGCGTACTGGGCCAAGCTGCCCCATCCGCAGCCGATGTCGAGCAGCCGCATCCCCGGCTTCAAGTCGAGCTTCCGGCAGCTCAGCTCCAGCTTGGCGACCTGGGCTTGGTCGAGGTTGGCGGCGCCTTTCCAATAGCCGCAGGAGTATACTCGGCGCCGGTCGAGCATCTTGGCGTAAACGTCCTCGCCGATGTCGTAATGCCGGCGGGCATTGGAGGAGGAACGGCTCCGGCTTTGCCAATTCAAGACCCGCGACTTGACGACGTCGAGGATAAAGGGCCATGGCAAGATTTCCTCTTCGATCTTGGCCCGAAGCAGCCGGTGAAAAAGCTCGTCCAAGCGCTCGCACTCCCACCACCCGTCCACATAGGATTCACCCAAGCCCAGGTTTCCCTCGGCCAGGGCTCGATCGAAGAATTTCTCGTTGGAGACTTGGATATCCCAGGGACGGCGGCCGCCGATCCGCACTCCGGCCTTGGCGAAAAGCTGCTGCACTTTTTCGGCGGCCGAGAAGAGGCGAAGCGGCAGCCGGGGCAGGGCCAGGACTTTCATAAAGCCTCCAGGATCGGACGGCCTTGATTATAGCCTTTGCCGCCGCGAGACGGCCGATTATTTTAGCGAGCCCGCGGATTGAGGCTGCAACCGCCTCCGCCGACGGTCCCCTCGCAAACCGGGCTGAAGACGCAATCGGAATCGCCGCAATCGATCTCGCCGTCGCCGTCGTTGTCGGCGCCGTCGTCGCATTGCTCGGAATCGCCGCCGCCGTCGCCACCACCGGTGGGAGCCGCCGAAACCACCGCGAAAGCGGTGGCTTGGTCATTGACGGGCACCGGATCGGTGACCCCGCCGCTGACGGCGGCGGTCAGCGCGATCACGCCTTCGTTGGCCGAGCTCAGGGTCACGACCAGCGGTGCGGCCGCGGCATTGGCGCCGAGGTCGCCCAACTCGCAGCTCAAGGCGGCATCGCCGGTGCAGCCCGGAGCCGAAACCAGGGTCGCTCCGGCCGGCAGGCTGAAGCTGACCTTCACCTTGGGGGCCGGAACCGGGCCGAGGTTGGCCGCGCTCAGCGTGAAGACCAGCGGATCGCCGGGCTGGGCCGAAGGCGGCGAAACCGTGACCTGAATCGAGAGATCGGCGCTGTCGCCCAAATAGCGGATCAAGACAAAATTGGTATTCCCGCCCGAGACGGCGCCGAAGCCGCCGAGGACGATTTTTCCGTCGGACTGGATCCCGATTTCCTCGGCGCCCCGGCTGAAATCGACGAGCTGATCGACGGTGCCGTCGAAGCCGAAGCCCGGATCGGGGCTTCCGTCCTCCAGATAACGGTTGAGGAAAAAGAAGTCGGAGCTGAATCCATCCTCGAAGCCGCCGGCGACCAGAATCTTGCCGTCGGATTGGATTTGAAGTCCGGTGGCCTGGTCTTGGTTGCCGGCGTTGGATCGGTCGTCCTTGATGAAGCCGTCGCCGGCGACGAAACCGGGCGCTCCGCAATTGCTGCCTTCGTCGAGCTCGCCGTTCGCGCAATAACGAATGACGACGAAATCGGAGGAGTCGAAACCCGAGCCCGAATCGAAGGCGAAACCGGCGCCGAGAATCTTGCCGTCTTCCTGAACCGCCACTTGATTCAGGGTATCGGTGTCGGTGCCGAGATCGGTGGTGACGATGCCGCCGCTGCCGAAACCGCCGGCTCCGCAGTTTGCGCCGTCGTCGAAGCTACCATCGGCGCAGACTCGGACCAGGCCGATATCTCCGACGCCGAAGCCGTCGCCGCGGCCTCCGACCAGGATTTTGCCGTCAGGCTGGAGGGCGACGCCAAAGCCCTCGTCGCTCTCGCCGGTGACGTCGAGGAAGGCGACGCCGCCGCTGCCGAAACCGCCGGCCCCGCAATTGGCGCCGTCATCGACTTGGCCGTCGGCGCAGAGCCGGACCGCCAGGAAGTCGAAGCTCGATGGCCCGGAGCTGGAGCCGGCGGCCACGATCTTGCCGTCGGGCTGGATCAAAACGTCGCTCAAGCCCTCGTCGGTGTTGTTGCCCGGCGTGTCGAGCGAAACCTGTCCGCCGCTGCCGAAGCCGCCGGCTCCGCAATTCACCCCATCGTCGAGGCTGCCGTCGGGGCAGAAGCGCAGAAAAAAGGAGTCGTTGCCCGCCATCGGGACGCCCAACTCGCCGACCACCACGACCTTGTCGTCGGGCTGGATCGCCAAGGCGTTGGCGAAAGTGACGTCGGGAAGATCGACCAACGCGACGCCGTTTTCGCCATAACTGGAATCGAGGCTGCCGTCGGAATTGTAACGGGCGACTACGACCCGGCCGTCGAAGCCGCCGATGTTCCCGGTCATCACGATTTTGCCGGCAAAGGCCGAGGATTCGGGATAGATGGCCAAGTCCCGGGCCGATTCGCTTTCGGGGCCGATGCCCAGAGCGTTGCCGAGATCGGTGCTGGCAATTCCGCCCAAGCCGAAATCGAAGTCGAGATTGCCCGGAAAAGATTGGGCCGGCCCAGCCGGAAGCAGCAGGGCCAAAACCAAGAAAGTAAAGTATCGCATATCCCCCCCGTTAGGGCCGCCTTGGACGGCCGCTCAAATTATAGGGGAATTTCAGGCGCTTCCGCCAACCCTTTATGGAAACTCGCCACAACTCCGGCCCGGCTCCGCCGATAAGCTCGCGGTTCAAGGAGAGGGCAAGGGGCATGAAATTCCCGGAAAAGTTGAACAAAATCGGGCCGACCGAGACGGTCCGCCGCGAGCTGCGCGCTTTGGACCGCGAAAGCGACCCCGAGCTGCGCTTGAGCGGCCTGCTCTCCCTCGGCCGCCGCCTGCTCGGCCGCAACGAAACGCCGGCGGCGCTGCGAATCTTTCAAATCGTCAAGAGCGAAAGCGCGGAAACCTTCCCCGAGCTGGCCGGCCAAGCCGAGCGCGAAATCGCCGCGATCGAGGGCCGTGGAGCTTTCGGCCAGCGGGCTGAATTCCTGAGCCGGCAATTCTTCCGCGAAGCCAGCTCGCCCGCGGGTCTCATCGCCATGGCCGGCTCTCAAGCCGTCTTTGGGCTGACCCGCGCGGCCCTGCTCTCCCGGCTCGCCTCGCGGAGTTTCGGCGCCCGGGCCTTGGCCTCGACCGGAGCCTTTGCCCTGGAAGCGCCGAGCTTCGTGGCTTTCACACGAGCTGCCAGGGCCGCCGGCGGCGAAAAGCAGGACTGGAGCCGGCAAGCTCTCGGCGAGGAAACCGCCGCCAGCTTCCTCACTTTGGGCGCCTTGAAGCTCGGCGCTTGGGCCGGCGGAAGCCGGCCGGGTCTGACCACCGCTTCAACTTTGGGCGGAATTCTGCTGGGCCACCGGCTGGAAGAATGGGCCGGCCTCCGGCCGCCGGCCGATGGAGCCATGGCCCTGACCGAAGGATTGACCACCCTCCTCCATTTCAAGGTCGCCGGACGCTTGCTCGGCTCGGCCTTGGGGCCGCGTTGGGCGGCCTTCCAACAGGAGCTGCATTGGCGCGGCGAGGGCCGGAGCGGACCGGGCTGGGAGCTTGCTCCAGCCTGGCGAAGCTTGGCGCCGGCAGGCGGACCCGCGGCATTCCCGGCCCCGCCAATCCTAAGGATGCAAGGCTTGGGGAGCCCAGAGACGATCCTCCGGGGAAAACTGCTCCAGGAGGCTCCGAAGCCGGTTCAAAAACGCATCGAGGAAATCAAAGCCGGATTGGAATTTTCGGAACAGGCCGTGCTTTGGCAGCTGGTCCAGGAGATGGCCGGCCGGGGCCGGCAAGCTTTATCGGACGCCGAGAAAAAGTTTTTGCTCACCCTGGCCCACCGCCAGCTCGATGAATATTCGAAGCCGCCCCATGAGTATTACCAAGCCTATCAAATCTTCACGCTGCTACAGGATTTTCCGGGACTTCGCCGCCTGGCCGACGTGGTCGAGGAGGGAAATGCTCACAGGCGCCTGGCGCTTTGGATGTTGGAAGATTACAACCGGGCTTTTGGCAGCTCCGATCGAGATGCCGATTTCTTCCAGGGCCTGCACCGGGCGGTCTTCCAACAAGTCGGCGAATTTGCCGCCAAGCACGGCTATCCCAAGCCGAACACCTTCATGCTGGACCGCACGGCCGCCAATTTGAAGCAGCTGGCTGCCTCTTACGACTTGGTGCTGGCCATCGCCAAAGGCGGCCTATCCTCCGGCGGCGTCGCCGAATTTTTGGATATTCCGGTCAAGGTCGTCGACATCCATGCCCACAACCGAAAAAAACCGACCTCGAAATTCGTCGGCGAGGTTCGAACCGAGGAGATCGCGGGCAAGCGAATTCTTTTCGTCGACAAGGACATCGTCAGCGGCGCGTCGATCGAAGAGGCCCTGCGTTTGATCTCCCCTTACCGGCCCGCGGCGGTCGGAGCTTACTTCAACCATGAGCCTGCCAGGATCGTCAGCCAGTCGACGCTCCAAGAGCTGCGGAATCGCGGCATTGCCCTTCACTTCCCGAACGAGATCGAAGCGCCCTCCTCGACCTTGGCGATCTTCCACCACGCCCACGAGAAGCTGAACACGCCATTGGGAAGGCTCCGCCGGGCCAGCCGGGAGCTGCAGGAGCTGTTGGGAGAAGAGGCTCGACCCTATTTGGAAAGGGAGGAAAGAGCCTTCTTCGCCCTGAATCCCTTGGTGCCGGGGGTCCTAAGAATCCGCGCGTCGATGATGATGCGCCTCGAAGGCGTGGTGCAAAGCTACCGGGACGCGTTGAAATTCGATCCGGGCCACGCTCAAAACTACGCATTCGACATTCTTCGAAGCAATCCGGTCTTTCCGGTCGGCTCGGTCGACGAGTTGGCCCGGGCCCGCTACTACGGAAAAGGCATCGAAGCCGCGGAGGATTACGGCCTGGCGAACGTTCACGGCCCTCACTCCTACGTGGCCGCCTTCAACGCCGCCCAAAAGACGGTCAAGCGAGGCCATGAGCTGGCCTTGATCGTCGGTCCGGAGGGCTTCGCCTACGCGCCGATCTTCCACGATCTGGGCTTGGAAACTTTGGCGGTGAACATTGGCGAGGCCAATCCGGCCGGAAAGCGCCCGGTCGAGGCTTTGGACGATTTATCGCGCTTGCGCGGGAAGAAGGTCCTGGTCGTCGAGGATGACGTCCACTCGGGCGAGCCGCTGCGGAGCCTGCTCGCCGAAATCAAGCCCTACCGGCCATCCGCCTTGAACCTCTACCTCGGCTTGCCGGCTTTCCGGCAAAATCTGGAAAACGTCCCGCCCGGATTCAGAAAGGTCTACATCACCGAGGAATACCGGAAAGAGGACGAAGCCGCCTTCCTCAAGCATTTGAAGAAACGCGAGTCGCTCTTCAAGGACGAAGGGCCCGGCCTCGATCTTTAAGATCTTACCCCCCTTTGAAAAAGGGGCAGGGGGGATTTGAAAACCGTTGCCAAGCAACGAGGGTTCGATTTCCAGGCTTTTTTCTCCCAGCAATCGCTTTAAATCCCCCTTGATCCCCCTTTTTCAAAGGGGGAAAATCATCGATCTTCAGCGTCGACTCTTGATCAGGAGCCGGCGCTCGATCTCGAAGATCTTCTCGGGGATCTTCTCCTTGCCCAGATCCTTCTTGTTGTTCTCTTTGATGAAGAGGTCGGCGCCGAACTTTTCCAGGGCCTCTTTGGGCCGGATGTTCTTGACGCCGATCAGTTGGAAGGTGACGACCCCGCCCTGGACGCCTTGGGGGCCCTCTTCTTTGGCCAAGACCCGCGAGATCGCGTAGACCGTGTCGCCGCTCACCGCCGGTTGGGTGTGATAGCCCTCGGTGTAGCCGAGATCGATCAGCGAATTCTCGGTCGTGTCGCGGCTGGCCAAGCCGGCGAGCCAAGCAAAGACCAAGCCGCCGTAGACGATGGGCTCGCCGCTCATCGCGCCGCTGCGGGCGGTCGAGTAGAGCCGGTCATAGTGGAGCGGGTGAGTATTCATCACGCGGTAGGTCCAGGGGAAATGCTCGTCGGTGATGGTCCGGCCGTTGGCATGGACGATGATGTCGCCGACGGTGAAGTTCTCGAAATAGCTGCCGACCCCGGTGAGGTTGGTCGGATAGGCGCCGGCAGCGGCCGGGATCTCGACGCTCGGCTCGGCCTGCTCCGGGAAAGGCTGGCCGGCGACGGTGGTCGGCTCGCTTTCCTTGCCGGCGGCGGCGACCATGATCTTGCGGTCGTACTGCAGGACCAGCTCGTTCTTTTGGTTGAGCGCGATGGTGCGGATGGTGACGATGCCGGGCTTGCCTTCCTTGGCCTTGACGTCGAGCACCTTGGTCAAGGAGCGGAGGGTATCGCCGGGATAGACCGGCTTGACGAAGCAAACATTATAATAGCCGAGGTTGGCGATGGCCTTCTCGGAGTCGTTCTGGACGCCGAGCGAAAGCGCGACGTTCATCACCATCAAGGGCGAAACGACCAAGTCGCGAAAGCCGTGGGCCTTGGCGAACTCGGCGTTGGTGTAGAGCGGGTTGGTCTCCATGAAGGTGGTGGCGAACTCGACCGCGAAGGCCGGATAAATCGTCACGCCCCGGGGATGGCAGAACACCGCCCCCGGCTTGAAGTCTTCCAAAACCCGGCCGTATTGGGGATATTTCACCTTCTCCAAATTGGCGGCTTGGCCGGGAGCGCTTTCTTTGAACTGGGGATACGGAATGTTGAGCGACATGGAAGATCCTTTCTACGGATGAGACTCCGGTCGCTAGCAGAGCGAAAAAGTCGATGTAAAGGCTAAAAAAGAGCCGGCACCCAAGCGCCACCCACGTTGACAAGGCCCGGAATTAATGCGAGAAAAACCCCGGGTTAATAAATTCAGGATATAGCGGGGACAAAGGCTCGGCCCCCAAACAAACATGGAAACGGGTAAAGCCACCGTGCTGCTGGTGGATTCGCAGCCGATTGTCCGCCATGGGGTCGCCGCCCTCATCAACGGCAGCAAGCATTTTAAAATTGCCGGCGAGGCCGGAAACTCGGCTCAAGCCTTGGAATCGGCCGCACGGCTTCAGCCGCGGATCGTCCTCATCGAGCTGCTGCTCGACGACGTCATCACCGTCGACCTCATCCCCAAAATATTGGAGAAGAGCCCCCGCTCCGGGATTTTAATATTTTCCAACCGGAATGACGCCATGTTCGCCCATCGGGCCATGCGAGCCGGAGCCAACGGCTATCTCCTCAAGCAAGAAGCCCCCGCCCAGATCCTAACCGCACTTCGCCGGGTGCTGGAGGGCAAGACCTACCTCAGCCCCCAAATCCTCAAGCGCATGCTCTATTATTATGGCGAGGACAAAAAAGCCGGCAGCGATGACCAATTTTGCAAGCTGAGCGATCGCGAGCTTCAGATCTTCCGGCTCATCGGCTCCGGACTGAACATCCGGCAAATCGCGGAAAAGCTTTCCTTGGAGAGAAAAACCATCGACACCTATTGCTCCCGGATCAAGAAGAAGCTCGACATCGAAACCTTGAGCGAGCTCACCCGAGAGGCCATCCGCTGGAGCCCGGAGCTTTAGAAGTAGGGATTTGCCGGACAAGTCGCCGGCCCGAGCCGAGCCGATTTTTCCGGAAGGCCTCGCCAGCCCGCAAACGACCGAAAAAAATCCGAGCCGCGGATAGAGATTTCGCTCGCGGCAATTAGTGCCGGGAAACGTGCGCCAATCCTGGCTTTCCCGTCGCATTGTCGCGCAAATTTTTCCGCCGCGCCGGCCGTGCCGGCACCGGGCCGGCTTGACAGCGAGCGTCCCTTCTTCCAAATTTTGCCGAGCATCGGGGTTAGAAGGAAGGGTATGGAATTCTCAGCGGCGAACGATTGCCTCAAAGCCATTCGTCACATCGATCACGTCACCTATGTCAGCGCTTTCGAATCGGAGGAGCGATTTCTGCAGCAATGGAGGATTTTCGGCTTCGACGAGCTGGTCCGCCTCCAAACGCTGAAGTATCCGGCCTCGCACATCGCGCTGGTCAGCGGCAAAACCGCCGAGTACCCCTGGGAGACCATGACCGGGCTGTCGGTCAGCGAAGATCCGGCCTCGCCGATCAACGAATTCGTCCGCCGCTACGGCGAAGGGGTCCAGCACGTCGCCTACAACATCAATCCCGAGGCCGACATGGAGGCCTTGCACGGCGAGCTGAAATCGCAGGGCTGGAACTTCATGACCCCGGTCCTCACCTACAAGGACGGCACCGGAGCCCGGCTGCGCCAGATGTTCGTCGCGCCCCAAGCCCCTTACGGCCCCTTCCTTGAGCTGGTCCAGCGCCTCTTGGGCCCCGAAGGGACCGCCTACAATGGCTTCGACGTCCAGAATATCGACGATCTTTACCAGTATTACGCCGATTACAGCCGTTGGTTGGAAAGCCGGGGCCATTGCGGAGAAAAGACGGTTTGGCGAAAGCCCTCTCGGGGAATTCCCCCGCCTTCCTTCAGCTACAAGGGGAACTAGCATGGAGAATTTTTCCAAGGATTCCTACGTCGGGGATCCGGAGCGGGAGTGCCTGCCGCGCGCTCGCCTCCGCCAACTCCAGGAAGAGCGATTGGCAGAGCTGCTCCACCGGGTCGCTCATCGCGTGCCCTTCTACAAGGCCCGGTTGTGGACGGCGGGATTCGAGCCCGAAAAATTTCGGGGCTTGGCCGACCTGCCGGCGATTCCCTTCACGACCAAGGAGGACCTTCGCGAGCATTATCCCTACGGCCTATTGGCACTGCCGCGCGACCAAGTGGCCCGGGTTCACGCTTCTTCCGGCACCACCGGACGTCCGACCTTGACGGCCTACAGCCGCAAGGACCTCGAGCTATGGAGCGAGCTGATGGCTCGGGTCCTGGCGGCGGCCGGAGTCCGTGCCGGCACCGTGGTCCAAATCGCCTACGGCTACGGCATGTTCACCGGCGGCTCGGGTTTTCAATACGGCGCCGAGCGCCTCGGCGCGACGGTCATCCCGGCCTCCAACGGCCATGCCGAAAAACAGCTTCTTTGGATGCGCGAGCTCGGAACCGAGGTCTTGCTCTGCACTCCCAGCTTCGCCGCAACCCTTCTCCAAGAAATCGCCGGCGATCTCGGACATCGCCCCCTCTCCCTGAAAGCCGGGATCTTCGGCGGCGAATTTTGGAGCGAGGCCTTGCGGGCCAGGCTGGAGCAAGGCCTCGGCGTCCGCGCCTTCGACACCTACGGGTTGAGCGAAGTGATCGGGCCGGGCGTCGCCCAGGAATGCCCTGAGGGCGGCGGCATGCACGTTTTCGAGGATCACTTCCTTCCCGAAATCGTGGACCCGGTCAGCGGCGAGCCGCTTCCGCCCGGCTCCTATGGCGAGCTGGTGCTGACTTCCCTGACCAAGGAAGCGATGCCGGTCCTGCGCTACCGGACCCGCGACCGCACCCGCCTGATCGAGGAGCCCTGCGCCTGCGGCCGCAGCTCCCGCCGGATCGAGCGGATTTGGGGCCGAGCCGACGACCAACTGAGGATCGGCGACGGCCAAGTCTTCCTTTCCCAGATCGAGCAAGTCCTCCTCGAAACCGAAGGGGTCCAGCCTAATTATCAAGTCGTGGCGACCTCCGATTTGGCGGCCCAGGAATCGCCCTGGGTGCTCAAGGCTCAATTGGTCGAGGAGGTGTTGCGCAGCCGGGCCCGCACCGAGGCCGTCGAGGCCAAGGTGACCGAGGAGCTGCAACAGCGCTTCGGCTTGAAGATGCGAGTGACCGGCGTCCGGGCTTCCCACCTGCCCTGCAGCGAGGGCAAGGCCAAGCGGTTGATCTACGAGTGAGGGGTCATCCTGAGGAGCGGGGGCCCCAGTCGAACGCCGCCAGGTTCGAGTGAGACTGGGGGGACGAAGGATCTGCGACTGGCCAAGTAAATTTGGGCTACTGAGTGCCTTCGCATCTCTGATGGTAGTCCGAAAACACGAAGGGGCTTAGAGCTCTCAAAAAACCTTGGCAGGTCGCAGATCCTTCGCTTCGCTCAGGATGACTATAAATATTGCTTCAGCAAAGCCGGCGCGATGACCCGAAGGGCCAGGACTTCCTCGGCGCCCTCGAAGATCGAGAAGACCCGGGCGTCGACGTAGTAGCGGCTGACCGCGTACTCCTCGGCGTAACCGTAGCCGCCGTGGATCTGGAGAGCCTCGCGGGCGATCCACTCGCTGATCTTGGAGGCGTAGAACTTGACCAGCGAAGCTTCCATCTGGCCCTTGTGCTCGTCCATCAATTGGCAAGCGTGGTAGGTCGCCTGGCGGGCGGCCTGGATCAGCGCCGCCATCCGGACCAGCTTCCATTGGGTCATGCCGTATTCGAAGATCGGCTTGCCGAAGACCTTGCGCTCGTCGGAATAGCGCAGCGCCGCCTCGAAGGCCGCCTGCATCACGCCCAGCGCCCGGGCCGCGGTCTGCAAGCGCCCGCCGGCAAAGCCTTCCATCTGCAGATAGAAGCCCTTGCCAAGGCCGGCCTCGCCGCCGATCAGGTTTTCGTAAGGCACCCAATAATTCTCGAAGGCGACCTCATAGGAGTGCATGCCACGGTAACCGATGGTCGGGATGGCCTTGCCCTCGATGTGGCCGCCGTGCTCGGGCTGGTCGTACTTGAACTCGTGGCCGTCGAAGCGGGGCTTCTCGGCGATCAGGATCGACATGCCGCGATGCTTCTTCGACATGTCGGGATCGGTGCGGCAAAGCACCATCAAGGAGTCGGCGTAACCGGCGAAGGTGCACCAGGTCTTGACGCCGTTGATGACCCAACCCTTCTGGCCGCTGGATTCCTTGGGTTTGGCCGTGACCTTCATCCCGGCGACATCGCTGCCGAAATCGGGCTCGGTGACGGCGACGCCGGCCATCCGCTCGCCGCTGGCCAAGAGCGGCAGCCATTTGTTCTTCTGCTCCTCGGTGCCGCCCTTCAAGATGGCCTTGGAGAGAATCTCGGGCCGGGTGATGAGGCTGCCGGCCAAGCCGAGCGAGCCGCGGGACAGTTCCTCGGTGACCACGCACATGCCGGTGTTGTCGGGCTTGGCGTCGTCCTGGAAGCCGCCGAATTGCTGGGGGATCGAGAGACCGAAGCAGCCCAGCTCCTTCAAGCCGTCGATGATTTCCTGCGGAATGAGATGGTCGTGGCGGTGGACCTTCTCGGCCAGCGGCATGACCTTGTCCTCGGCGAACTTCTTGAAGGTCTCGCGGAACATCTGGTGGTTCTCGTCGAGGCCGTAAGTTCCGCCGCCGTTGGCCTTCTTGATCAGCTGGGCGATGCGGGCGACGTTCTCGGTGGCCAGGACCTTCTCGACTTCCTTGGTGAGCTCGGGCTTCCAGATCGTCTCGGTGAGCTTCTTTTCGTCGACGCCCCATTCGTGGAAGCGGAAGCTGACCTTTTCCGAAAAATGGGCGACGGTCTCGGCGGTGAAATACTCGGCCAGCGATTTTTCCAACTCGCCGTCGCTCTTGGCGGCATAGGCCAGGATCTGCTCGGCGGCATAGACCTCGGAAGCGACCCAGGCCAGGTCGTAGGCGGTGGTTTGGAAAGTGTCGAGCTTGGCGGTGGAGATCTCTTTGCCTTCGGAGGCCTTTTGGGCCAGGTGGCGGGTGACGTGCTCGAGCAGGTTTTTCGCGGCGGAAAGCGCGTTTTGAGTGTTCATCATGCGGGGCTTCTAGCCGCTTCCCTTTCGCCCTGTCAACTGGTAGCAGGGGGCACCCATCGGCAGGCTCGGCCCTTGGCCTTATATAAGGAGATCCCCATGCGCCGCCTTCTTTCCGCCGGCTTTCTCGCCCTCGCCCTTTCGCTATCCAGCCCGCTTTTCGCCCAAAACACCCCCGAAGCCGCCTATGCCCAATGGGTCGAGGTTTCGAAGGCCGGCGACGTCGACGGCCTGCTGGCCCTCTCCACCGCCGAGAAGGTCAAGGAATACCACCGGGACGTGAAGACGCCCGAGCAGAAGGCCGAAGTTCAAAAGCTGATGAAAGCCTTGGCGCCCAAGTCCTACACGGTCAAGAGCAGCGAAATCTCCAAGGACGGAAAAAAGGCCACCCTCAAGATCGACGCCATCGCGCTGGATTTCTTCTCGATGGGCGACCCCAAGGCCAAGCCGGGACCCGAGAAGATGAAGGTCACCTTGGTCAAGGAAGGCGGCCAGTGGAAGGTCGACCAACAGAGCTCGGGCAGCTTCGCCGAGGAGGAAGAGGCGCCGGGAACTCCCCTGGCCTACGGCAAGAGCGTCGCTTTGCCCGACGGCAGCTTCAAAGTGCTCAAGGGCAAAACCAGCTTCGCGGGCGCCAAGGTCAACGGCAAGCCCTATGCGGTCGACGTGATTTTCAACTTTCCCGAGACCGGATCGACGCTCTTCATGTTCTTCCACGACAGCCCCAATCTCGCCGACAACTACGTCAAGGTCGGCGACGAGAAGGTCGCGCCCATCGCCTTCGCCGAGGACTTCCCGCCGGTTTTCTCCGACGACAAGGGCGGCCGCGAGGTGACGGTGATGGAAAAGAGCTACTCCTACTCCAAGAACCGGAACTTCAAGGGCACCGGCGGCTACTCGATGCTCTTCGACTTGCCGAAGGACGCCAAGGAAGCGCCGGTCCTCCACCTGAAATTCAAGTACGACGACAAGGACCACGTCTATGAGGTCCGCTGAAGGGGCCAAAAAATAGGTTAGACGCGGTCCTGAAAGCACCTTAAAGTTCCCAGGCCTTCAAATCGCCCCAGGAGGTCCCTATGTCCCGTCCCGTCTTCCTGCTTCTAGTCCCGGCTTTCCTGACCCCGATCGCGGCCTCAGCCGCGGTTTTCGCGCCGACCACCGCGGCCGAGCTGCAAACCGCCCTGACCACCGCGGCCGCCAGCGCCGAGGACGACGTCATCAATCTTCAGGCCGGCACCACCTATTTTACCAGCGACAACGGGAATGCGACCTTCACCTATAACTCGAGCAACAACGGGTCCCTCACCATCGCCGGCGCCGGCCCCGGCTCCTCGATCTTGGACGGCAACGTGGCCCGCCAAGTTCTGGAGCTCATCAGCAGCGGAACCACGGCCTCCTTCCAAATCTCGGGACTGACCATTCGTAACGGCCGATTCGGCGATGTCGCCGGCCTCGAAGTCCAAGGCGTCGAAGGCGATCAAAGCCTGACCGACTGCGTGATCGTCAACAACCTCGAGGGCGGTGCGGCCGGCGGCGCCTCGATGATCGCTTCCGGCGCTTCCGATCAGACCGTCGCCGGCTGTAGTATCCAAGACAATACCGGCGGCAATGTCGGCGGCATTCAGCTGGCCACCAACGGAAACATCCAATTCAACGAGAACCTCGTCATCGGCAACTCCATCTCCAGCGGCTTCGGGCTCATGGGCGGCGCCATCATGACCTCTCACGGCGTTACCACCTCGATCGAAGCTAAGAGCAACGAGGTCCGCAACAACGCCGGCGACGTCGTGAACGGCATCTACCTGTCAGCTTCGGCCGGCGCCAGCATGCTCCTCGAGGGCAACACCATCGCCGATAACCAGAACCTCGATGCGACCAATACCGGCGGCGCCCAGATTCAGAGCATCGGCAACAGCGACATCACCGTCCGGTCCAACGTCATCACCGGCAATTCTTCCGACTTGGCCAATGGCTGCCAAATCTTCAACGGCGGCGAAGGCGACATTCTGCTCGAAGAAAACACCATTTCGAACAACGTCAATTCCGCCGGATTCGTCGGCGGTATTCTCATCACCAATGTCGGTAGTGGCAACGGCGCGACGACGCTTCAAAACAACACGATCTCCGGCAATTCGGGAAGTTTCGCCACCGGCATCCAAATCCAAAACAGTGAAAATGGAATCCTGACCTTAGAGAGCAACATCCTCGCCAACAACGTCAACGATCAGGCCGACAACGGTGGCGCTCAGATTCAGCAAAACGGCAGCGGAGAGCTTCGGATCGTCAACAATTTGGTATTTGGGAACTCGGCCGCTGCCCAAGGCGGCGGATTTTCCATCGTCAGCGCCGCCGAAACCCTGACCCTCGTCAACAATACCATCGTCGGCAACTCGGTCGTGGCTAATGACGGCGTCGGCGGCGGGGGCGTCCTCCTCACGCCGGTCGCGGGGATGGTCGCGGCGAACATCTACAACAACATCCTTTTCGGCAATTCGGCGGCGCCAGCCAATACCGGCAACGACTTGCTCGTCGACTTCGTCTTTCCAGGCATTCAGCTCTTCAACAACGATTTCAGCCAGGCTTGCTTTGGACCGCCGCCGGCCAATTGCGACCCGACCTCGGTCGCCGGCCTGAGCCTGGGTAAGAACATCGGCGCCGACCCGCTCTTCGTCAACCCCGAAGCCGGAAACTTCCAGCTGGGGCCGGACTCACCGGCCCTCGACACCGGTGATACCGAGGCTCCCGGCCTGCCCGACCTCGACCTGGCCGGCAATCCTCGGGTCTTCAATGGGCAAGTCGATATGGGGGCTTTTGAAGCTCAACCCCTGCTGACGGCCGATCCGGCCACTCTCGACTTCGGCTTCGTCAGCATCGGCGAGGAGGAAAGCCAGGGGCTGAGCCTCAGCAATACCGGCGCGATGGCTGTAGCCATCAGCGGCTTTCAGCTCTCCGATTCGGCCAATTATGAGCTCGACCTGAGTGCCGGAGAGAATCCCTGCGGAAGCTCGAGCTTCAGCCTGAACCCCGGCGAAAGCTGCAGCTTGGCCGTGGCCTTTGGCCCCGGCGCCGAAGGCGAGCTCAATGCCAACCTTCAGGTTGAGACCGACTCCGCGATCCCCACCGTCGTTCAATTGATCGGCAGCGGCCAAGGTGGCGGTGGCAGCGGTGGCTGCGCGCTGGGCGGCGGAGCCGCCCTCGGCCGCGGTCTTTGGTTCGCGCTTTTGATTCCTATTTCGGCGGTGGCCCTTTTCTTCCGCCGGCGACGTTAATCGAGGAGAGATAATGCGAAAAATTCCCGGTCTGTTGTTGGCAATGACAATCGGTCTCGGCGGCTGCTTCGGCGGCGGCGGAGGCGGCGATCCCGAAAATCCGATGACCGAGATCAGCGGCGTGGTGCCTTCCTGCTCGGTCGACACCGCGACGGCGGTCGACCAAGCCGGCCGGGACTTCGCGGTGCCGCTGCGCTCCGACTGCTCCTTCCTGGTCAACGTCACGCCCGGCCAGACTTACACCATGTCCTTTGAAAAGGATTCGGCTTTGGTGGCTCGGCTCGTCGCCAACGACGATCCGGCCAATCCTCAGTTCGTCTTCCTGATCGACGACTCCGCTCGGCCGCTCGACTTGGGCTTCATCCAGATCGACGGCGACCTGGCCTTTCCGGCCAATGACATCGGAGCTTCCAGCGACTTCGATCATGACGGGATTCCCAACTCCGACGATCCCGATGCCGACGGCGACGGGAACCCCGGGCCCTAGCGCCATTCGCCGCGGAGGAAGGGATTGAGGAAGTTCATCCAAGCCGGACCCAGCGGCATGGCCCCCTCGAAGCGCTCGATTCCCCCCTGCTCCAAAATGATCCGGACGACATGGTCCTTTTCGTAGTGGTCCATTTCGTGGGTCAGGATGCCTAAAGGCGAGGGCGGGTGCCAAATCCGGTAAAAGGAATCCTCTTCGGTTCCCTGCTCATAGGCTTTGTATATCCGGTAGAGGGCGGCGTCCTCGGTATTGGATTGATCTTGAAGCGGCCCGCCCAGCTCTTCGGGGGTATAGAGATCGGACTCGAAGATGAATTGAGCCAAGCCTTTCAGCAGATTTTCGCGCCCCTGAATGGGGAGGCCCAATTGGGCGCAAATCGCGTCGATCGCCCGGCCGCCGATCCAAGAGAAGACGTAGGTCCGGGTCTGAGGCTGGCCCGGCTCGAAGAAATTGACGATCTGGGCGGCACGAAATTTGGAATCCTCTTTCAAGCTCGCCTCATGAACCGCCAAATAGGGCAAGGATTGGCTGTTCCCTTTCTGGAATCGGACAGCCTTTTCGGCCTGGGGAGTCGCTTTGTTCAGAACGAAGGCTCGGTCCGCGTGGTGGGTGATGCTCCAATCATTTTCGGTGGCGGGAATGAAGCGCGCCTCATCTTTGGATCGCAAATGGCGTCGGGGAAATTTTCTGGCGGCCGCCTTTTCTTGAAACAAATCCTTGAAAACCCCTAAGGCGCCTTGCACCCAGGCGGCGCTCAAATTGTCGCTCAGGTAAACGTCATCGGCCGGATCCCGGCTCAAGGCCAACTTGAGCGGAACCCGGGGGCTGCCTACTTCCGGATCGACCTTGAAGCTGTCGAGGAGCGTGGCGGTGTTGATTTGATCGACTTGGATCGCTTGGCCCTCCAGCGGCTCGGCCGGGCCGGGCCGATCAAGCAGCGATTTCCTCGAGTGGACGAGGCGGACCATGCCGAGGACGCCGGCGGCCGCGGCAAGGCCGGTGACGAGGAGGCCGGCCGCGGTGGGCTGGCCGTGGAGGAGCATGTCGAGGCCGAGCAAAGCGGGAGCCGCGGCGGCGTGGAGCCGGCCGTCGCTCTTGGCTTTGGTTGAGGGGCCTGAAGTTTCAACCTCAGCCTCGGCTTCCTCATCGGCTTGTAACTCCGCTTCGATGACCTCCTGTCCCGGCTTTTCCTGCTTCGCTTCGACGCGCCATCGATCTTGCGGATTGGGGATGAGCGGCAGATCGCGGACTCTATTGATCATCCGATTATTGAGACTTTTATCGAGACGATGAAGACCGAAAAGCAAAGCTCCCATGGTCGCCAAGCCGGGCCAACCGCCGGTCGCTATTCCCACCAAACAGCCGCTCAAACCGAGCATAAGGGAGAGAGGAAGAGAATAATGCAAAACCTCTTCCACGAAAGAGGGCGAATTCAAATCGACGACCTCGCCCATTTCGTTCAGCCTGATTTCAACTCCGTCGGAAAAGAACCCGGGGCTATCTAGTTTTTTTATCAACTCTACCTGGGAATGGGAGGTCGCTTCCCACGGCTTCGGTCCGACGAAAGATTGCAAAGCCCCGCTCGGAAAAAATCGTATCGGCCGGGCCTTTTTGCAGACCACCCCTTGAATTTCCATATCGAAGGGCGCGATGGCGGTATCCAGAATCGGCATCGCTTGGCCGTGGATGCCGCTAAGTATGAAGCGCGTGCCCTTCGGCCACTCGATCCGATTCAAGCTTTGAGGTGCGGCCAAGACCCCACTCATCGTCCCCTGAAGACGGTTGAACTTGACCTCGGTCAAGGATCCTAAGAGGGCTTTCCATTTCGAAGATTCTCCGCTGGGCAAACGATACGGTGAATTGGCCGCCATGCCGAGGACGCCGGCGGCCGCGGCAAGGCCGGTGACCAGGAGGCCGGCCGCGGTGGGCTGGCCGTGGAGGAGCATGTCGAGGCCGAGCAAGGCCGGCGCCGCGGCGGCGTGGAGCTTGCCGCCCTCCGGGGTCCGCCGCGACTTTTTCTCCTTGGCCTCTTCCTCGGCTTGGGCTTCTTCTTCAGCTTGGGCCACTTCTTCAGCTTGGGTCTCTTCTTCGGCGCGAGATTCAAGCTCCGGGCTTTCCGAAGCCTTTTTGGCCTGGACATGGACTCTCCCCTGAGTTGAGATCCTCGTCGGCTCCAGCGAGGCGGCGGCTTCCTTCCTTACTCTGCCCTTTCGCTGGACCATCGCCTGGTACGAAAGCAATAACGCCGTGCTTAGGACCCAAGTGAGAGGCCCTTCATCGAACATCTTGGTGACAACAAAGGTCGTGGCCATCACAGTCAAGGATTGATTCCGGTTTCGCCAGGAATAACGGGCAATCTCCGAAATGAGTGCGAAGACCGGCGAAAACCAGGATTTCCGGTCAATCTTCCCCCTCTCGTCCAGGGTCGTCGCCGAGTTCTTTTTAATGCCCTCTCGTCGGATGAAGTACCGCATTTTCCCGTTCGGATAAAAGCTGATCGGGAAATCCTTCGCCACCGCGTAGCCCTGGAGGACTCGATCCTGCCGAAGCACCAAGCTATCGAGATAACCGGCTTCATCGAAATAAAGTCGATCCCCGGAGCCCAAGTGCATCCCCGCGATTTCGGTGGGGCCCATCAGGGTGATTGCCAGTAAGCGGCCGGAAGCGGTGAAAGAAAGCAGGGTCTCGGCCGGCAGCTCGGCTTGCCCGATTTGCTGGGCCGACTTGAGGGTGAGCGTTTTGGGGATGCCGCTCTCGTGGAAATTCACGACTTCGACGTTGCCGGCCTGGAGGCCATTTCCTTGGCGATAGACACTGGCCTCTGGATTCCAATTCAAGCGGAAGTAGAAGGGACCGGGATTGGAGAGTGAGTCTTGATCGAAATTCTCGGAATCGGGCTTGGGGCGAAACCAGTTGAAGATGCCGGCCAGCGCCACGCTTCCCAGGGCGAGGCCCAGAGCTGAGAGGCCTCCGTCACCCGAGAGCGATCCATCGAGGAGCCAATTGGCGCCGAGG
>DATEDP010000045.1 GCA_035281585.1 bacterium | reverse complement strand
TGCAGTCTTATAACTAAGGCCGTCTTCAGTTTCACCTAGGGTTTCGGGTTCCACTTCGCTCTCCGATCCAGGGCCATCAATAGTATTGTCACCACAAGCCGAAAAAAATATTAAGAGAACAAGTAAAAAGGTATATGGATGTGTAAGTTTTGATCCCATCTGATACCCTCCCATTAGACAAAGTAGGGCCCTGCCAAGCGAAAGCTAGGTATTAAACACCTCTTAGATGCTTGAATTAAATTGTCTGATGGTCCTTTACGGATGGGCCACCGGATAATTTGAAAATTAATTCTTACCCGGAGATTAATCGAATAATGTGAATGGTAATTACCCATAAGGAAAAAACGCAAGAAGAAATTCAGTGCGCAAGTTGCGCTTACCACTTTAAGCTTTAGAATTGAGTTCAATCTAATCTTGGAGATAGTTGGAGTTCTAGCAGTTGGACCGAAATGCTCCTGTCTTTGCTTTCTAGTGCGAACCCATCACCATCCGCCGTGGAATAAATTTCCGACCCTAAATCCGCCCATTTCTGAAGTACTTCGTTTGTTGGATGGTGATACGGGTTATCTTTTCCTGCTTGAATGAAAACCATTTGCGCACCAATTTTAACAAACTCCTCATTCGAAGAGCTCCCACTCCCATGATGATTCACATGCACCGCATCCACTTCCCCAACCAACTCCGCCAACGGCGTCTCCACATCCGGCGTTAAAAACCCATCCGCCATCCCGCCGCCCGTTAAATCCCCGGCCGTCAAATAACGAAAGTCTCCAAATTCGATCAGCAAGCCAACCGAAGCCGCATTCTCCCTTCCTGCGTATGTCGCCGGACTTATGTCCACCACTTCCGGTGCCGAGCTGCCGTCGCCGACAATGCCGTTGGACACGACGCAACGGATGCTCACTGCTGAGTCCAGCAACAAAGAATCACCCGCCGACAGAGTTCGTCGGGGAATCTTCCAGTCATCCAAACTCTCCAGATATTTTCCATATCCCGGGCTGCTATCCCAAGGCTCACCGCCGCGATCATAAACCGCAAGCACATTCACATCATCGGCAGTGTTCGGAAGCCCGTCTAAGCCCAAGGGAATTTCCGACACCCCTCCGATGTGATCTAAGTCGTAATGGCTGACCACCAAGGCGTTGATAGTCTGAATCTTCAGCTCGGCCAGCAACGGCAAAAGATAGTTTTTCCCGGCGCCCGGCGGGCCGGCATCGATGAGCAGATTTTTTCCGTTGGGTAAGACGACCAAGGTTCCGTCGCCTTGACCGACATAGGGAATCCAAATTTCCAGCTTTCCGTCTTCTTCGCTCGCCGCTCGCGGAGCGATGTTGGCTCGAGATTGAAATAATTCCTCCGGCGGCGGCATCGCCAAACACGCCGGAAGGGATAGAGAAAGGAGAGCAGCGAGGTAAGATTTTCTGACCATGCCCTCAACTGATGCAGGGATCATGCCAGGAAATGTCATAAATATCAAATAATATCAATAACTTAGCAAGAGCAACCGGCCGGTGTTCGAAACAACGTCCAAATTTCGATTCAGGCATCCGTCACCCGTCCAAAAATCACTCACCCCCTCTAGCAATTTCCCAATCCTTCCACTAGGATGGGCGATTCCGATGAAGGACCAGGATCCCAGACATTCCGACGTGCTCAACAAGCTCTCCCGGGCCATCCGAAAAGAAGAGGGGGACGAGCACTATCTTCAACTGGCTTACGGCATCGACTTCCTGCCGCGGCAGAATGCCCTCGCCATCAAGGCTTTCCTCGGCGACGAATCCATCACCCGCTTCGAGCGCTTCGGCATTCACGCGCTGGGACTGCATCGGCACGGCACCCCCCAAAGCGAGCTCGATCCCGATCACCGACGCTTCGCCCAAAACTTGCTCCGCTTCGCCAATTTGAATTCGGCCGACAACCAATTCATCGTGCCTCGGAAACACGTCGCCTTTTTTATTTCCAAGCTCGCCAAGTTTTCCCATGTCGAATTTCTGCACAGCGGAAAGATCGTGAAGTTCTCGGAGCAGGCCTTGCTCCCTCTGGTCGAGCTGCTCGAGCAGAGCCGTTCCCACGTCCGGCTTCAAGCTTCCTTTCAAGACGGGGAAACCTTGAAGGAGATTGCATTTGCCGCCGCCACCGTCTTCGATGGCCCCCGGATGTGGGCCCTGGTCGGCGAAACGCTCTATCCGATCAAACCCTCGGCCTTGGGATCCATCTTGGGAGATTTCAACGCCGACGGCGAACTATTGCTCACCGGGACGGAGGCCGCCGACTTCCTCCAAGACTACCTGCCGTCCTTGGCCCGGAAACCGCAGATGATCCTGCCTGAAGGCTTCAGCTTGCCCGAAATGATCGAAGGCACGCCGACCCCTCATTTCAACCTCAAGGAAGATCGGGCCGCCGACAAGCTGATCCTCGACATCCAATTTGAATATTCCGGCCATCGGGTCGCGCCCCACGAACAGGACATCGAAGCCATGGTCGAGGTCGAGGAGGGCGGAAAAAAGACCCTGATCCGCCGCGACATGGCTTTCGAGAAAGAGGTCCTCCAAAAATATCTCGACCAGGGGTTTCACCGGGTCGGGGCCCATCGCTTTGAAAACGGCGGCGAGAAAGCCTTGGATTTCGTCGCCGAGACCTTGCCTGCCTTGGAGCGGCAGAGCCAGATCGCCCTCGATGGCGAGCTTTCCCATTTCCGATTGGCCGGCGACCTGGGTGGCGGCCAAATCAAGGCTCGAGCGGCTTCCAGCGGGATCGATTGGCTGGAGATCGACTTGAGCTTCGAGGTCGACGGTATCGAGGTGCCTTACGAGGTGGTTCAGGCCTTGGTCGCCGAGGGCAAACGCTATCTCCAGATTCCGGGCAAGGGCTTCGCCCGGGTTCAAGCCGAGGATTTGCAGCGGCTCGAGGAGAAGCTGGCCGAAATCGAGGCCGAGATCGATGCCGGCGGCCGGCTCAAGGTTTCGGGTTATCACGCCGCTTACCTCGACGAAACCCTCAAGGTCGATTGGAGCAAGCGCCAGGATTTCGGGGCGATGATTCACGCCTTGCGCCATGAGGGCGAAATTCCACGCCGGGAATTGCCGGAAGCCCTTCGGCCGGTGCTGCGTGATTACCAGCACCATGGCTACGATTGGCTGCATTTCCTGCACGACCACCGCCTCCATGGCATCTTGGCCGACGACATGGGATTGGGAAAAACCGTCCAGGCTTTGGCCTACCTTCAAGATCGGCGCGATCGCTACGGCTCGATGCCCAACCTGGTTTTGGCTCCGACTTCGGTGGTCTTCAACTGGGCCAGCGAGGCGGCGAAATTCACGCCCGGGCTCAAGACCCTCATTTTAAGCGGCCCCGACCGCAAGCATCTCTACTCGCAGATCCCGGAAGCCGACATTGTTTTGACCAGCTATGCCTTGTTCCGCCGCGACGTCGAGGTCCTTTCGGCCCAGAAATGGCGCACCGTCATTCTTGACGAGGCCCAGAATATCAAAAACTTCAAAAGCAAGACGGCGCTGCTGGTCAAGGAGCTCCAGTCCGAGCAACGCTGGGCCCTGAGCGGCACTCCGCTCGAGAACCACCTTTCCGAGCTTTGGTCGATTTTCGACTTCCTCATGCCCGGCTTCTTGTCGAGCTACCCGCACTTCAAGCGCAAGTACCAGCAGCCGGTCGAGAACGAGCAAAACAGCGAGCAGATGGAACGTCTTCGCCGCCGGATTTTCCCTTTCGTCCTTCGCCGGCTCAAGGACGAGGTCGCCAAGGAGCTGCCGCCCAAGACCGAAGTGGTCCATTACTGTGAAATGACCCATGAGCAGCAGAGGCTTTATCAGGAAGTTCTGGCGGCTTGCCGGCGCCAGGTTTTCAACGACATCGAGGAAAAAGGGCTGGAGCGGAGCCAGGTGTCGATCCTGACCGCGCTGCTTCGGCTGCGCCAAGTCTGCTGCCACCCCGAGCTGCTCGGTCCGAGCTTCAAGAAGACCGGCACGCCTTCGGGAAAGATGGATGCTTTTCAAGACCTGGTCACCGAAGTGCTCAGCGAGGGCCACCGGATCCTCGTCTTCAGCCAGTTCGTCGAGATGCTCTCTCTGCTGCGGCTGTGGCTCGAGGAGTCCGAGATCACCTACGAATACCTTGACGGCCGGACTCGGCGCCGCGAGGAAAAGATTCGGCGCTTCAACTCCCAGCCCGATATCCCGGTCTTCTTGGTCAGCCTCCGCGCCGGCGGCACCGGCCTTAACCTGACCGGAGCCGACTACGTCATCCACTACGATCCCTGGTGGAATCCGGCGGTCCAGGACCAGGCCACCGACCGGGTCCATCGCATCGGCCAGACCAAGCATGTTTTCTCCTATAAGCTGATCACCAAGAATAGCGTGGAGGAGAAGATCCTGCTCTTGCAGGAGAAGAAGCGCTTCTTGGCCAAGGGGCTGCTGGGCTCGGATTCGGCGCTCGGCAAGAAGCTCAAGATGGAAGACCTCGAATACTTGTTTTCTTCGAGCTAAGTGGGCACGGTCGCGGATGGTAGATTTTCAGCCTTGGGCAGTCGCAGATCCTTCGCTTTGCTCAGGATGACAGTCACCGGCCTCGTCGTCGGTCCGCTCCATGTCCTTGAGCCGCAGGCCCCAGCGAAAATAATAAAACAGCCCGACCAAAGTCACCGGGATCACCTGCAGGAAATGGAAATAGAAGGCGATGCCCAAGGCGGTCGCCTTGTCGAGACCCAACCAAGTGTAGGCCAGGACCGTGGCCAGCTCGAAGGTGCCCAGGTTGCCCGGCGCGCTGGGCAGCGAGATGGCGAAATTGATCGCGACCAGGACGAAGAGCGACCCCAGCCAACTGATTTCAACCGCGAAAGCCGCCTCGACCCAGCGCAGCATCACCACTTGCATGGCCCAGCCGGCCAAGGCCAGGAAGGTCATCCATAGGAAGCTGGTGGGAGATTTGAGCGGCTGAGAAGCCTCGCCGATGTGATCGAAAAATTCGATGACCCGGAAGAGGATCCGGTGGCGCTTTTCCCACTTGCTCAAGTCGGGCTTTCGCAGCCAGACGAAGATCAGCATCCCCAGGACTCCAAGCAGCACCCCTCCCAGAACGTAGGCGCCGGTCATGATCCAGCCGGGAATTTTCAATTCCGAAGCGGCCAAGAAAAGCAAGATGATCAGGGTGAATCCCGGGAAGAAGCGCTCCAAGCCGACGGTGGTCAGGACCCGGGCATAGGGCAGGTTCCATTTTTTGGCGATGAAGGAAGCGCGAAAAAATTCGCCGACCTTCAGCGGCAGGAGGTTGTTGGCCATGTAACCGATATGGAGGACGTCGAAGAGGTTCCAGAAGGGGAGGGACCCCAGCGGCTTGAGCAGCGCCGACCAGAGCAAGGCTCTTTGGCCCATCAAGACGAAGTTCAGGGCCACCACCCCGATGAGCCAGACTGGATGGGGCAGGAAGAAGGCCCGTTTCAAGGCCGCGGCGTCCAGCGATCGAAAGCAAAAATAGAGGAAGGAGGCCGAAAGCAGGATGCCGACGTAGTTGGCGATCCGCCGTTTGGTCTTGGGCTGCATGGAATTTCTTTGTGTCGGAAGTCAAAGCGCTTGGCAAGCGATTAGTCCCTGGGTATTCCGGGGAAGTGAGACATCTTCTGCCAAGCCTGGCCCTTTGGCTTCTTCTGCTGCCCTTCGCGGGCGGCGCCTGGGCTTACTCCTCGGTCACGGTCCCGATCGAGGAACCGGTCTATCGCCGGATCGACAAGCTGGTCGCTCACGGCCTCATCAAGACTCAAATGATCGGGCAACGGCCCTATGTGCGGGCCGAGATCGCCCGGCTCATCGCCGAGGCGATGAAGAATTACCCGGATTTCGCCGCCCGTTTTCGCGAGGAAGAATCCTCCTTCGAGGAAAGCGGCAAGCGGCTCAAGGACAAGGTCTACGTCGACAAGATCCTGAAGCGGCTTAAGGCCGATTACCGCGACGAATTGATCCAGCTCGGCGCCCTCGAAGGCCGGGTGCCGGCGGTCCAGGGTCAAATCATCGACGAGCTCCGCTGGAACTTCGTCTACCTCGACCAAGACCCGCTGCTGATGCCGGCCGACAACGGCTTCGGCGGCATCCAAGGCAAGAGCCGGCCGCTGGTCGAGAACCGGGCCGGCCGCCACTTCGTCAATGGCGCCAACCTCGGCATCGAAACCACTCATTGGTTCCGGCTGGGCAAGTATTTCGCGGTTCAAGCTGAGCCCCGGTTTCAAGTTCAGGTGGCCAAGGACGGCCAGCCCGAGGAAAACCAAGTTTTCGTCCAACGGCTGAGCGGGCGCTTCACCTGGCGCAAGCTCGACCTCCAGATCGGCCGCGATTCGGTCAATTGGGGTCCCTCGCTCGAAGGCGGAATCGCCTTTGCCAACAACACCCGGCCCCTCGATTTCATCAAGCTATCCTCGATCAGCCCCTTCCAATATCCCTTCGTCTTCAAGAAGCTGGGCCAGCACCAGTGGAGCCTGGTCGTCGCCAACCTGGGGCCGGAGCAGCATTTCGAGGACCCCTGGCTGGTGGCCTACAAGAATTCGATGCGCGGCTCGCCCTATCTCGAGCTGGGCATCAGCCAAACTCTCATCCTCGGAGGCGACGGGGCGCCGGACTTGAGCTTCGGCGACGTCATCGGCGAGTTCTGGGGCGTCGGCAGCCATGACCAGGCATCCTCCAACCGCAACTTCGATATCGAGGTCATCGGCAGCATTCCCCAATTCCGCGGGATGCAGGTCTACGCCGAGCTGAATTTCGAGGACTTCGACCGCGACTTCACGGTCTTGTTCCGCGACGATCTCTCCTGGATGGCCGGCGTCTACTTGCCCCGGGCCACTCGCAGCGGGACCTTGGATCTTCGGATCGAATACCGCCGGCTTTCGCCTCGCTTCGGCCGCCACCCGATCTTCACCTCGGGCCTGACCGAGAACAACTTCCTGTTCAGCTCGCTGGGGCCCGATGCCCAGCTTCTTCGGGCGATGCTTCGCTACGACTTCAGTCCCAGCACCCTGATCGATTTTGGAATTCGCTATGCCTGGCGGAGCGGCGACCTCTTTGACGTCGATTACGACACCAACGGGGTGGCGGCGCGGCGAACGGCCGTCGATCGGCCGGCCGAAACCCGCTTTCGAGCCGCGGTCGGGCTGCGCCATGACTTCGACTCTCACCTGACCGCGCGCTTCGGCTTCGGCTGGGAAGGGGTGCGGAACTTCAACTTCGTCGCCGGCGACGACGAAAACCAGTGGCTGGCCGAGGCCGGCTTCACCTACCGTTTTGGCCGGGAATTGGGCGTCGGCCGCCAGTAATGATGGAAATCATTGATTTCTTTACTTATTTAGCCTTTGTGCTTTAATGCTGCCATGACGGCTTTGTCACCCCGCGAAGAGCTGATCCGCATCCAAAAACAGATATTTCGCAAAAATCAAAAGATCATCGACGAATCGATCCTGGTCAGCGAGCAGGGCTTCGCGAAATACGAGCAGAATTACCTCAAGCACGTCCGGAATTTCGAATCCCTGGCCGACGTCGAGGACTTAAAAAAGGCCTTGGCCGCCGCCGAATGGATTTACCTCGGCGACTACCATACCAACCGCCAGTCCCAGCGGGCTTTGCTGCGGCTTCTCAAGATGCTGGTGGTTCAGACCGACCGTTTCGTCATTTGCCTCGAGTTCCTCCAGAAGCGGCACCAAGTCCATGCCGACAAATTCCTGCGAGGTCAGCTCTCGCTGCGCAGCTTCTTGAAGCTCATCAACCTGCGCAAGCATTTCTATTTCGACCTGTGGGAGAACTTCGAGCCGATCTTCGATTTCGCCAAGTATTACCAGATCGATGTTTACGGCATCGAGTCGGCTCCCTTGGGCGCCGGCTTACGGAAACGGGACGAGGCGATGGCCAAGACCTTGGCCGAGATCGACGCCCTCAACCCTGGCTTCAAGAAGTTCGTCTTCGTCGGCGACTTGCACATCGCCCCCGAGAACCTGCCGCACCAAGTGCGGGAAGCGGCGGGAAAGGGCTACAACCCCCGCAAAGAGCTGTTCATCTATCAGAATTCGGAAAAGATTTACTGGCAGCTGGCCGAGGATCACCTCGAGGACAAGATCGAGCTCGTTCGCCTCGATGGCAAGAGCTTTTGCCTGATGAACACCCCGCCCATCGTGTGGCAGCAGTCCTACCTCAATTGGCTGGAGAACGAAGAGGGCGAGATCGACTATCAGGATCCGAAGCACAGCTTCCTCGACCTGTCCGAACGCATCGCCAAGTTCCTCGGCCTGAAGCTGCCCAAGGCCAAGGACGAGGTCGAGGTTTTCACCTGCGGCGATCTCAGCTTCCTCGAAAGGCTGAAGGAAGACCCCGATTTCAGTCCGCAGGAGAAGCGGATGATCCGGCGCCAAGTCCAATTGTCGGAGAGCTACTACATCCCGAAGCACAAATGGGTTTATTTGGCCAACGTCTCGATGAACCACGCGGCCGAGGAGGCCAGCCACTTCATTCGGCATTTGGTCGCGGGCGACGAGTTCCCGCGCAGCGCCGGGGACGCCTTCTACGCCAATGCCCTCCACGAGGCGATCGGCTTCTTCGGCTCCAAGATCATCAACCAGAAGCGCAAATGCATGCGGGTCGAGGACTTCGAGAGCTTGATCGGCTATTTCAAAAATGTGCGGGTGCCGCGCGACCGGACCTTCGAGCTGGAAGTCGCCCACACCGTCCTCGAGGCCAAGAAGCTGGAGAAAAAGGGCGTTCCGGTGGCCAATCCCGAGGCTCTCTTCAAAAGGCATGAGCTTTTCTTCGGAGTCACCCACGCCCTCGGCTATATGCTGGGCGAGCTCCTCTATCACGCCATGGTCCAGGGCAAATTCACCAAGCGCGAGATTTTGCGGCTGTTCCGCGACCCGTTCCGGGAAGAGGGGGCGCCGTTCAAGGCCTATTCCAAGCTGGTCAAGAAGTTCAAAAACACGCCGCTTCCTCAACGGATATAGAGGCGCCGTCATCCCGAGCGAAGGATGACATTTGTTGACTATGCCGGCGCTGCTGATTAAAGCCCGGCCATGACCCTACTCCGCCGATTCTTCCCCTTGCTGATCCTGCCCCTGCTGCTTGCTCCGGCGGTGGCCTGGCCCCAAGCCTCGGTCAACGTTTCGACACTCGATCCGGTTTACCGCGACATCGATAAACTCGTGGCCCATGGCTTGATCAAGAAGATCGTCATGGGGCAAAAGCCCTTCTCGCGCCGTGAGATCGCCCGCTTGACCAAGGAGGCGATGTATTACTGGCAAACCAAGAAAGAAAAGGCTTCGCCGGGCAGCGTCGACTATGTCGAGACGATTCTGGCGCGCCTGAAGCGGGATTATGCCGAGGAGCTGGTCCAGCTCGACGCCCTTCCGGGCGAGAAGCCGGCCGTTTCGGCCCACTTGATCGAAAAAGCCGAGCTCGATCTGACCATGACCAACAGCCCTTCGGAGGCGATTCCGCCGCTGCTCCCGCTGGGCGGCATCGACGCGGTCATCAACCCCATGCTCGACTACCGCCAGGGCCGGCGCTTGGTCCAGGGCGTGAACCTCGGTTTGGAGACCAACCATTGGCTTCGGGCCTCCAATTATTTCGCCATGCTGTTTAAGCCGCGCTTTCAGATCGGCCAAGGGCCGGCCGAGGACGAGAACCGCTTCGACGTCCTCAACCTCTACGGGAAGTTCCTGATCAAGAATTTCGAGATCGAGGTCGGCCGGGACAACCTGTTCTACGGCCAGGGCAAGGACGCCGGGCTCTTGCTGTCGGCCAATCCCCGCGGCTTGGACATGATCAAGATCTCCAACGACGAGCCCTTTTTCTTCCCTTGGGTCTTCAAATACATGGGCGCCCAGAAGCTGAGCTTTTTCTATTCCGACCTCGGGCCCGAGCAGTTTTTTCCCAATTCCTATTTGGTTGGCTACAAGTGGAGCATGGAGGTGAACTCCTTCTTCGAGTTCGGCCTCTACCTGGCGACGATGTCGGGCGGCGAGGGATCGCCGGATGCCTCCTTTGGCGACAGGGTCCTCGACATCTTTCCCTTCGGCCAGGTCACCGGCAGCGATCAGGTCCAGATCGGCAACAAGTTCGCCGGCTTCGACTTGCGATTCCGGATCCCGCCGGCCCGAGGTATGGAGCTTTATCTCGAGGCCGC